>DAOUEJ010000166.1:0-23226 GCA_034430615.1 Anaerolineales bacterium
AGACTAGGGGCATACGCTGCGCACCGACTCCGATGAAGTCCGCCAGGGAGGCCACGGCGGCGACGACGTATCCGGTGGCGATGAGACGAATTCCTATATCTGCCAGCAAGGAGGTTGGTTTGCCGTTGCGCACGACACGCACTGTCGCATAGGCGCCAAGGAGCAGGAATGCCAGTCCGACCAACCAGACCCCGATCTGCACAAACCCCACCGTCTGGCTGCGGTTCATGCCGATCAGATCCGGCTGGATTCCGATCAAGAAGATCAGCAGGCTGATCAGCACCATAGTCATCCAGCGTCGAGCGCGGCGGACTTGCTTCGTGGTCAAAGGTGGCATATGGACTATGTCTCCGGCAGCGATTGTTGCAAGACGCGCAACCAGTTCCCCCCCAGAACGGCCTCTACATCAGCCTGGCTGTATCCCCGGTCGTGCAACGTGTCGCCAATTAACCCCAGGTCAGCCACGCTGTCAAGCCCGGTCGGCACCGATTCAAGCCCAAACCCTCCGTCGAAATCGCTCCCGATCCCTGCCAACTGCGACGTTCCCAGCGATTGGCAGATGCGATCGATCCCATCAGCGACCGTCTCTAGATTCGCGACCTCGCGGTCCATCTTCTGTACCCATCCGTCGAGCAGGAATTCGTTCGCCAGTACCAGGCCCATCACAACGCCGCGCTGCCCACACAACCGTATCAGGTCATCACTGAAGTGTCGCTCCGGCTTGGCCTTGGTCGGCACCATGCTTAGTGGGCTAATATGGGAGGCTATGATTGGCCCGTCATACAATTCCAGCGCATCAATTGCACCCTCCTGTGACAGGTGGCTCAGATCGAGGATCATGTCACAAGCTGCCATCGTGCGCAGCAACGCACGACCGAGGTCGGTCAGCGGTCCCGGGTCGCCAGTGCCACCGGCATAGCGAGTACGCGACCAGGCTGGACCCAGGATCCGCACCCCGGCCGCGTGCCACCAACCTACTTCCTCCGGATCGCGCACCCCATCGGCGCCTTCCATCAGGAACACCATGCCCACCCGGGCTGCATCCGTTCGATCAGACTCCCACCCAGCGGTTACACGTTCCAGGTCGCGCCGGGATTTGACCGGTGTAACTTTATCGGGGTGAGTTTCAAATAGCCTTTGGTAGTACTCGAGATCAGCCACATAGCAGGCATGGGCCGTCTCGATATCATGATAGACCTCAGTGTCCCACTCTCCCTCCTGTAGGTGGAGCGGGGAAGCGAATAGCGTGGAGAAAACGACCCCCACGCGTCCTTCCATCCACTCAGGGTGGCCGATCATGGCCTGTCCATCATTCCACTCCGGGATCTGCGTACCCTGCTCCCGCGCCCGTGTCTCCTCGACCGGGCGCATGTAATCTCGCTTGAAGGTAAGTGCGTTCCAGGCCAAGTCCTCGTGAGCGTCAACAATGATCATGACTCCGCCAATCCTTTGACCAGGCCAGCCCAGAATTCATCCTGGGTTCCCGGGTAGTAGGGCATATACGGGATAACTCGCTGCGCCAGACCCGTATAGCGATACTTGATCGCCCGCGGTAGGTCCTGTGGTGCTGCGACCACTGCACAGGTCTCCAGTATCTCGTCGCTGATCTTACTCGCCATCTCACCCCACTCCTGCTTGCGGGCCATGCCCGAAAGTTCTTCCGCCACCGACTCCCAGCCGTGGAGCTCGAAAACCCGCCGGTAGGAGGGCGTCGAGGCGTAAAAAGCAATTTGACTGCGCACAAAGTCTGCCTCGGATTCGCTCGTCACTGTGAAGATAGAGACCGCCAGCGCTATCTCGCGCGGGTCACGCTCGGCCCGTTCAGCGCCAGCGCTAATGGCAGGCCGGATCACATCTTCCAGGTAGGACTGGGTATGAAGTGGGTGCGCGTGGAAGCCGTCAGCGATCTCACCGCTTAACCTGCCCATCCCCGGGTTTACACCGGCCAGGTAAATCGGGATTTTGGGATGCTCGATCGGACCCGGGTTAAAGAACGGCGACATCAAATTCAAGCGCAGCGTGTCACCGCGCATGTCGAGCTTATCCCCGGTTTGCCAGGTGTTCCATAGAGCACGTAGTGCGGCAACAAACTCACGCAGCTTTCCAGCTGGCGATTCCGGCCATGTCAGGCCGAAGCGGCGCTCGATGTGCGGCTTGACCTGAGTCCCCAGGCCGAGGATGAAGCGCCCGCGGGAGACCTGTGCCAGATCCCAGGCCGTGTATGCGACCACCCCGGGGCTGCGGGCAAAGGCGATCGCCACGGCTGTACCAAGGTGCATGCGCTCCGTATGTTCCGCAGCCACGGCCAGCGGTAGGAAGGGATCGTGCTGGGTCTCGTTTGACCAGAGTGCATGAAAACCCACGCGTTCCGCCTTGGCTGCGATCTCCCCCACCTCCGCCAATGGAATGGGAGGCAGTCCAGCGTCGAGTTTCAGCTCCGTGTGCACAGCTTGATCGTGTGCTGAAGTCATCGCCCGGTCGCCTCGAACTGCTCGATCCTCTCTCGCCAGGTCGGCGGCACCGTGATCGACCGCTCTGAGACGTAATCAAAAGTGACAAGCACCGTTCGCCCACTGGCCATTTCGCGCCGGTCCCCGGCATCCTGGATCGAGTAAATCATCTGCAGGCTCTTGTTTCCAATATGCTGCGTCGAGACCCCGACATCAACCTGAGAGTCAAAGCGGATCGGCTCCTTATAAGTGCAGGCCTGCTCGGCCAGGATGATCCCGATAGCATCGAAATCATCCCCGTTCCACAAACCGAGCGCGCGCATGTAGGCAGCCCGGGCTTGCTCCATGAAGGTGAAGTAGCGGGCGCTGTTCACATGCCGTTGTGCATCGATGTCCGCATATCGAATTTCTATGCGGTGGAAGAAATGATAGACAACCCCGGGCTCGCTCACGCTGGGATGCTCGGCCGCTCTGGGCAGGTTCAACCGAGCCTGAGCAGCGGGCGCGACCAGGGTATGGCCAGGATCGTGATCAACAGCGCGAGCGTGAACCCGAGCGCCTCCCACCGGAAGCGTGTGCGATCATCCGCGGCTTTCTTGGCGAAGGAACTGCTTACATGGACGACGACCGCCGCGACGAGCATGAGCGGGATGTGCTCGGCGACAATAAATCTCAAGGTATCGATGCCCATGGCGTTGCCGAGGTCGGCGAAGGCAACCTGCACCAACGGGCTCGAGATCGCAAGCAGGATGCCCAGCGTTATCTGCAGATCATACAGGATCGAGAAGATCAGCCCGGATTGCTGATCGTTGGCGGTATAGGGGCGCTCACCCAGCCAGCCGCGGTAAGCCCGGAACAGAGCCCAGACAGCGGCTGCCAGGACCAGCCAGCGGAGCAGGCTGTGTGCTGTGATAAGGACTTGAAAGAACATGTGGTGGCTTGACCTCCCAATCATTTGATTTCAGAAAGCCTATATCGGGTTCTATGTGCCCGCCCATTATACGTCGTCCCTCACGCACGGTCACCGGCGATCAGGCTACGGTTGAGCGGTCACCCTCCGAGGAAATCCAGCAAGCTGCGATTGACCGCCTCGGCTTGATCGTGCTGGACCCAATGTGTCGCCTCGGGAAAGATCTCCAACCTTCCCTGGTCACACCAGGCCAGGCTATCCTCCGCCATCGCCAACTCAAGCGCGGCATCACGTGCTCCCCATAGAATGAGGGTCGGATGGGGGATCCTCCGCTCCAGGAATACCTCGCCCGGATAACGAAGTGCGGCCCGGTACCAGCCCAGCATCGCCAGCACGGCGCCCGGCTTGAGCCAGGCCTCACGGTAGTGATCCAGGTCATGATCTGAAAAGGAACCTGGATTGCCGCTTTGCGCCAGCAGCCTCGCTAGGCCGCTGGCCTGGTTCATCCCGAGCAGAGCCTCAGGAAGCCAGGGCAATTGAAAGAAGAATATGTACCAACTACGCAGGAGCTGGCGCCAATTCGAACGCAGATGTGAGCGCATGACAGCCGGGTGCGGGACGTTCAAGATCGCCAGGTGCTCCACCCGCTCCGGGTAGCGCATGGCCATATGCCAGGCCACGGCCGCACCCCAGTCATGGCCAATCAGATACGCAGATTGGAGATGCTCATGATCCAGGAGTGCCGATACATCGGCAGCCAGGTTTGACATGCTGTACGCTCGCACCTGGTGTGGTTTGTCGCTCGAGTTGTAGCCGCGCTGATCCAGAACAAGGACACGGTATCCGGCTTCTGCAAACGGGCTGATCTGCGCCCGCCAGCCGTACCAGAATTCCGGAAACCCGTGCAGCAGGACGATCGGGATGCCTGTATCCGACCCGGCTTTAACCACGTGCAGCCGCACCTCACCGGTATCGATCATAATTTCCTCGAGCGGGATCGTAATGTCATGCATTTGTCTGGTCCTTCTGTGCAAGCCATTCGAGCAGATATTTGTTCTGTGTCCCCCTCACCTGCAGGAAGCAGCGCGTGATCTCCCATTTATCGTGCAAACCATCCAGCGAGGATACGGGCAAGCTTCTCTGGAATGGATTGGAACCGAGAGAGGATGCCTGCTCTCATGGGGTTCACCGGGCCTTGCGCTGTTTTCACAACTCACCCAGAACACATTTGGCAAAGGACTGTGGGCTGGCCCTCTCGATCACCAGGTCCTGGGCCTGATGAAAATGCATGAAATCTCGCAGCGTGCTTGCGACCGAGCGGGCCAGCCGCTGGCTGGGCTTTACGCCCGGCTCGAGGTAGAGCGCTTCGATGTGCAGTTGCCCCGTTTTACGCTCGAGCTTGGGATCTAGGCGTCCAACGAGGCGACCACGATCGAGGATCGGGAGGCAGAAGTAGCCCCACTCCCGCTGAGCTGCCGGCTTGTAGGCTTCGAGCACCTGGCGGAATCCCCAGAAGGCTTGATCGCGACCACGTGGATAGAAGAGCGTATCGAACGGGGAGAGCAGTGTCGTCCGCTGGGCCTTAATCTCGCCATCGGCCGCCCGCTGCAGTGTTGCCAGGTGTTTCCTGTGGACGATGAGCACATGGACCTTCCCGTCGGCAAGACGCGCGGAAACCGGGATGAGCACCCCTTCCTGAACCATCGCTTCAAGGTATGGGCCGGCCTCCGACCGGGAGAGATCGTAGCTGTAGTCCGCTACCTGGCGTAGTTCGCAAATGCCCAGCGCCAGCGCGGCGCGCTCCAAGATGTGCCGTGCTGTTTCCTCTGCGGATGGCTCGCGCGTGTCCACCCCACCCGGCAACACCCGCTCCTTAAGGTCATAGGCCCGCTGGAAGTTCACGCGGCTGGCGATCATCAAATCTCCACGGTTATAGAGATGCTCAAGTGCGTGTTTGGCAGGCTTCCAGTCCCACCAAGCTCCACGCTCGTCGCGTGGATCTTCGAAATCGCGGGCAAAAAGGGCACCTTCCTGCTCGATGCGGCGGGTAACGCCTTCCAATAGGCGCTGGGTCTCAGCCTTGGCCAGCCACTGCTGAGTGCTCTCGTGCCGGCCTGCTGCCGCGCTGTGCATGCGAGCAAGCCGGAAGGGGTACATCTCCAGTGGAAGCAGGCAAGCGGCATGGAACCAGTACTCGAAGAGCTGGCGTTCGATGGGCTGGCCCTGCTCGTCCACGCCGCCGTAGGCGAGTGCATCCAACAGGCTGGTCGGGTAGCTTCCAAGCCGGCTCCAGATTGCCAGGTACTGGCTCCGGTGTACACGCTGCAGTGTGTCGATCTGAACACAGGCCAGTCGCTTGATAAGATCTCCAATCCGCTCGGCGCCGACGGGCGATTCGTCCCCATTCTTCACATTCAAACCCTGTGTCGTCAAGGCCAGCGTTCGAACTGCTTTCAACGGGTAGATCGTCAAGGTCTCTTGCCTCCTGCTCTGCAGATGATACGAATAGACCCCGGGAGTTCCGGGGTCTTGATATGGAGGGCGAGCATTTCAGCCGGAGGCTTGTGCAGTTGTTTCGCCGTAGAGTTGGCGATGAACCGCGCTCAGAGCACGAACTTGCTTCTCAGCGTGGTAAGAAGAGCGCACCAACGGACCGCTCTCGACCCAGCGCAAGCCGATCTGTTCACCGTAGCCCTGAAGCTCGGAGAATTCATCCGGTGTGTAGTAGCGTTCGATGGGCAGGTGTTTTTTCGAGGGCTGAAGATACTGCCCGATGGTCAGTATGTCCACGCCCCAGGAGCGCAGATCGTTCATCACCGCTTTGACCTCGTCCATCGTCTCACCCAGACCAACCATGATCCCCGATTTTGTCAGCACCTCGGGGTCCAGTTGCTTGGCGTTAGAGAGAGTCGCCTCTGCCCAGTGGTAGTTATCCTGGGGTTGAACCTGCTTGAAGAGACGCGGCACGGTCTCAACGTTGTGGTTGAGGATTTCGGGCCGGGCATCCATCACGATCTTCAACGCTTCGCGCGAGCCTTTGAAATCCGGGATCAGCACCTCGATCGAGCAGCCTGGCTGAAGCTCGCGGATGCGTTTGATGACCATGGCAAAGATCGGTGCACCGCCATCCGGGCGTTCATCCCGGTTGACGCTGGTGATGACGGCGTGGCGCAGATCCATGCGCTGTACGGCGCGCGCCACCCGTTCAGGTTCAAGCCAATCCAGCGGGGAGGGCCGGCCGGTGGCGATATCGCAGAACCTGCACGAGCGGGTGCAGATATCCCCCATCATCAGGAAGGTCGCCGTGCCAGAACCCCAGCACTCGCCGATATTCGGGCAGCGGGCTTCCTCACAGACCGTGTGTAGCGCTTTTGAGCGCATCATCTCGCGCAGCCACTCGTAGGTCTCACCGGCTGGCGCCCTGACCTTGATCCACTCCGGCCTGCGACCCGGTCTGGCTTGTGGCTCGATTTCGATTGGATCAGGTGTTCGTTCCGTCATCGGTTCAGCCTCGCTTGCCACATTCTACCGCGAATGCCCGGCGCTGCAGGCGAGCAGAACGCCTTGGCCCGGCGCCTACGGTATGGGTATACTCGTGTCCGATGATTGAACCCGGCTCACACGAAACACCTATCGAACCGATCCTGCCTCCGGCCGCCCCGCTTCCCGCGCAGGATGCTCGCGTCGAAACCAGTTCCCCGGCGTTGCGGCCGCGCCTCGCTGGAGCCGGGCTGTGTGCGATCTCGGCGGCCGGCTTCGCCAGCCTGACGATCCTTGGCAAACTGGCCTATCGCGCTGATTTGAACCTTGTTTCGATCCTCAGCCTGCGCTTTGGGGGTGCAGCGCTCATCCTCGGCTTTTTCCTGGGCGTGATCAAGCGCAAGCGGCTGTATCTTGGCTGGCGGCAAAGCGGCGTGCTTTTCCTGCTCGGCGCGCTGGGCTACGCCGGGCAATCGTCGCTCTACTTCGGCGCGCTCGAACGTAACCCGGCCTCTCTCAATGGCCTGCTGCTGTATGTCTACCCGGTGATGGTTGCGTTGTTGGGCTGGCTGGTGAATCGCAGTGCCCTCAGCCGGTGGGAGTGGGGGGCGATGGTCGTCGCATTGGTGGGAGTTGTGCTCACAGTGCGGGGTGATCGCGGGCTGGAGCTGGCGGATCCCATCGACCCGCTTGGGGTAGCAATGGTGCTTGGCTCAGCGATGTGGTATGCCGGCTACATTCTGGTCAGCGACCGCTTCGTGCATACGGCCGGAGCCTGGGTGAGCACAGTTTGGATCACGCTCGGCGCGGGGACGAGCTTTACGCTGGCCGGGCTGGCCACCGGCACGCTTGATTGGAGCCTGCCGCCAACCGGGTGGGCGATCCTGCTGGCGATGATCTTCCTGAGCACGATCATGGCGCTGGGCACATTCCTGGCCGGGATGCGCCTGGTTGGTCCGACGGCCGCATCGCTGCTGAGCACGCTCGAGCCGGTCTTCACAGTCCTGCTGGCGATCCTCGTCCTCAAGGAAGCATTCTCGCCGGCCCAGGGCCTGGGTGGCGCGCTGGTCCTGGGAGCCGTTGTGCTGCTCAGCTTGCCGCAGCGCCGGGTAGACAGCGATTAGTTACAGATTTCACAAGTGACGTTCGTCCCTTGCTCTTCCATCGACAGAGCGCTATGCTTCAGTTGTCAGACAATTTGATGATTCGGGAGAGGTTCCCCTATGCCAAATGAGGTTCGGATCGATGCACTGCTGCCGCCGGAGATGGCGCGCCGGGCTGAATACTTGGGCGTCAGCAAGGCTGAAGCGCCGGTGCTGCGTACGTTCGTGCTTGCGGTTCTGGCGGGCGCCTTTATCGCGCTGGGCGCGATCTTCGCCACCACCGTCTCCGCCGGAACCGCGGGCGTGCTGCCCTACGGGGTCGCCAAGCTGCTGGTCGGATTCGTCTTCAGCCTGGGCCTGATCCTGGTCGTGATCGGCGGGGCCGAGCTCTTTACCGGGAACAACCTGATCGTGATGGCCTGGGCCAGTCGCAAAGTGACAACCCGCGCGTTGCTTTGGAATTGGGCGCTGGTCTACGCCGGCAACTTCATCGGCTCGCTTGGCACAGCCGTTATGCTCATGCTCAGCAAGCAGTACACCTTCGGGGGCGGGGCAGTCGGCGTCAGCGCTCTTTCGATCGCCCTGGGCAAGGTTAACCTAGGATGGATCCAGGCGCTGGCGCTGGGGATGCTGTGCAACATCCTCGTCTGCCTGGCGGTCTGGCTCACCTTCAGCGCCCGCAGCACGGTTGACAAGATCGCCGCCATTCTCTTCCCGATCGCGGCCTTTGTCGCTGCCGGCTTTGAACACAGCGTGGCCAATATGTACTTCGTTCCAATCGGGCTGCTGATCAAGGCCTTCGATCCAGCCTTCGTGCTCACGACCGGCCTCGATCTCACGCGCCTTACCTGGAGCAACTTCATCCTGGCAAACCTGATCCCGGTCACAATCGGCAACCTGATCGGCGGTTCGGTTTTTGTGGCCGCCGTGTACTGGTCCGTCTTTCTGCGACAGGCGGAAGCTTGATCGCCGGGGGTGAAACCATGAAAGCCTACATTCTGATTGATATCCGCACCGGTGAGATCGAGCAGGTAGTGCACCATCTCAAGCGCGTCAGCGGCGTGGTCGAGGCACACATGACCTTTGGCCCGTACGATGCTGTAGCCGTGGTTGAAGCTGCCGACGTCGCCGGCGTGGGCAAGGTTTTGGCCTCCGGCATACAGCCCATCCCGGGCGTGGTCGAGACACTCACCTGCCTGGCCGTTGAAAGCTAGCATCCTTCCCGACATCATCCCTTGCGCTGGGATGATGGAGCTTTGCTCCAACGCCTGCCTTCTTAATCCTGACATCGTAGAGGCGCACGGCTGTGCGCCTCTACGATATTTCATTGGATTGCGGTTCCGGGTGTGGTGAAACCCCTCAACCCAATAGTTCTGCCAGCAAACGGGCAGTAAGCACCTTTACCTCGACCCCGCCCGGACCGGTCGGGCCGACGCAGGCCGGACAGCCCTCCTGACAGCGGCAGGACTGGATCAGCTCCAGCGCAGCGGCCAGCAGTTCTTCGTGCCGCTCATACAACCGCTCGGCCAGACCGAGCCCCTCCGGAATGCGGTCGTAGAGCGTGATCGTCGGCGCCCGCGTGTCCCGAGAGCGGACCTCTGTCATCACACCCAGGTCGCGCGGGTCACACATCAGGTAGAGCGGGGCGATATTGCCCAGCGCATAGGAGAGACCCCCCAGCGCACTGCGTTTCCCGCGCGCCGCTTCCGCCCGATGGTGACAGCTCGGGCACAGCGTGATCAGGTTGTCAAGGTCGTTGGCCAAACGGTCGTTGCAGTTCTCACCAGGGATGAAGCCGAATTCCCGGAAGGGGCGGATGTGGTGGACATCGTGCTCGCGGCCATCCCGCTGTGGCGCGCCGCACTGCCGGCAGACGTACCCATCGCGCGCCTGGGCCGCCTGGCGTGCGGATGGCCAACTCGGACCGTATTCCTGCGGCGGGAGCAGCACACCCTCCATCTCAAGCCGGGTCACAAGGCCTGGATCGAGCCACAGCCAGTAGGCGCTTGTTTCGTAGGTTCGTGCGGGTAGATCGATGACGCCATAACCGAGCGTCTCATGTGTGTAGCGCTTGACCTTACGGTAGGAGGTCGCCTGGGCTGTGATCGCCACCCAACCATGTGCACGCCGGGCAGGTCTACCTTCATCGGCATCGTAAACCTCGAGCACTTCCAGTTCAACCCTTTCCGAGGCATCACTGTAGTAGTCGAGTTCGGCCGGCTGCACCGTCGCCAGCGCATTCTCCCAGTCCAGCGTCTGTACCAGGTATGTGCGTCCTTCATGGATGTAAACCGCGCCTTCGTGCAGCAGCACTGGGGCGGTTGTCGAATCGACCTCCCCGATGACCTCTGGGCGGCCGTCCTTCACAGCCTGGATCACAACCGTCTCATCGCTGCTCGAACGGAGTGAGACGCCCTCGGCCGGGTAAACCTCGGCGATCCAATGGTAGCTGTCACCGCCCGCGTGCAGTTCACCCTCCTCGACCAGGAAATCCAGTAACTCCCGCACGTTGCCGAAGCTGCCGAAGCCTTCGTCCTGTTCAAAGGGAAGTTCAAAAGCCGCACAACGCAGGTGGCGGAGCAAGATCGCCAGGTTGTCGGGGTTGATCAACCCCATCTCAGGCGAGCGCTCAAAGAGATACGCCGGATGGTTCGCCACAAACTGATCGAGTGGCGCCGCCGAGGCGACCAGGACCGCAGCCGAGATCTCGCTCCTGCGCCCGGCGCGGCCGACCTGCTGCCACAGGCTGGCGATCGTGCCCGGGTAGCCCGCCACGACCGCAGCCCCGAGCTGCCCGATATCGACTCCCAGCTCAAGTGCATTGGTCGCGACAACGCCGCGCACCTCGCCCTCGCGTAAGCCACGCTCGATCGCCCGCCGCTCGAGCGGCAGATACCCGCCGCGGTAGCCGCGAATTGCTTCTGGCTCACCCCCTCCGGCGGCATAGGAATCGCGCAGGTATCCCAGCAATAGCTCAGTCGTCATGCGCGCACGGGCAAAGACAACGGTTTGGACTCCTTCCTGCAAAAACAAATCCGCTAGTCGGGTCGCCTCCAGGGTATATGCCCGGCG
Source organism: Anaerolineales bacterium (assembly GCA_034430615.1). Taxonomy (GTDB): domain Bacteria; phylum Chloroflexota; class Anaerolineae; order Anaerolineales; family E44-bin32; genus E44-bin32. Next base: position 11,016 of record DAOUEJ010000166.1, read on the forward strand.
TATGCCGAGGGTAGGCTCGACCATCGGTGGGTTGTAGATCAGGACATGCTTCTCGGCGCGTGGTGACCCGTCCATGTCCTGCGAGACCAGATGGACCGGCTTTTCAATCAAGCGCTCAGCCAACTCACGCGGGTTGGCGATCGTAGCCGAGGTGAGCAGGACGCGGGGTTCGGATCCGTGAAAGCGGCACAGGCGCCGCAGACGCCGCAGCAGGTTGGCCACATTCGAGCCAAACACGCCGCGGTAGACATGCAGTTCATCCAGGACGATCCAGCGCAGGTTCTGAAAGAAGTCTGCCCAGCGGGGGTGATGGGGCAAGATGCCCGCGTGAAGCATGTCGGGGTTGGTAAGGAGGATGCGTGCGCTCTCGCGTACCCCGGCCCGCTGGGCCCGGGCAGTATCGCCATCATAGGTCCGAACCGGTACCTGCTCCACCGCACCCAGCACCTCCAGGAACTGGTTCAGCGCGGCGGTCTGATCCTGGGCGAGCGCCTTGGTCGGGAAGAGGTACAGGGCCCGTGCCTGCGGATCATTGAGCAGCGTCTGCAAGACGGGCAGGTTGTAGCAGAGCGTCTTGCCGGAGGCGGTGCCCGTGACTACGACGACGTTCTCACCGGAAAGGGCCGCTTCGACGGAAGCCACCTGGTGCGTATAGAGCGGGGAAGCGCCGACCTGGCGCAGCGCCGACACGAGCCTGGGATCCAGCGCCTGTGGGAAATCGGCATAGCTGGCGGGCCGGGCCGGGATCCTCTCCCAGGCGATAATATTGTTCATCAGCCTCGGATCGAGGCGTAAACGCTCGAGAGCGTCTGAGATCGACATCGTGCAGCGATTATACCTTCCGGCTCCCGGCCTGCTCGGGGCTAGCTGTGCAAAGCCCCATGCCTCGCAAGTATCGCAGTGCCAGTATGCAGCCGTCGGAGCTTCCTGCGCGAATCGATGCTGGGCTCGGATAGTACCATTCGGCAGCGATTCGAATGGGATCTTAATTGCCGGTGGAAGGGTGAGATTCTACGCTCGGCTGGGATCGATGCCTGGCCGTAGACCTGGCAATGCTGAGCTAGGCAGGTTCGACGAAGATCTGCCGCGTCACATGTGGACCGAGCACGACCGGTTCCTGCCGCCCTTCGATCCTGAGCGTCAGGTTGTCGTCGTAAGGCGATCTTTCGATCACTTCCAGTGTCGAATCCGGCACCAATCCTAATTGGCTCAGATAGCGCAGCAGGCCTGGATCACTATCGCGCACACGCCGCACTGTGGCCCTCCCCACTGGTTCCATTTCGCTCAACGGGAACCCGATTGTCGGCGGAAGCTGCAGATCAGAGGTCGGGATCGGATCACCATGCGGGTCATATGTGGGGTGTCCGAGTTCTTGTGCGATGCGATCCTCGAAGCCCTCCGAAATGACGTGCTCCAGGCGGTCGGCCTCGTCATGCACCTCGTCCCAGGTAAAACCCAGCTTTTCCTGCAGGAACATCTCGAGCAGGCGATGATGACGGACTATCTCAAGGGCGACGGTCATCCCGTCCGGGGTCAGCGAAACCCCGCGATGCTTCTGGTAATCGATCAAGGGCGTCTCCATGCCTGCCAGCTTCTGAACCATCCCGGTCACCGAGGCGGGAGAAATGCAGAGCACCTCGGCCAGCCTGGTCGTGCTGGCCCGGCCATCTTCGAGTGACAACTCGTAGATCGCCTTAAGGTAGTCCTCAACGGCATGCGTTAACCCCGCACGCATCGCGCTCCTCTTCCAGCTATGCGTTTCATATAACACCCGCCAGCAGGCGCCAGATCTGTGCGACAAAAAATACCACCAGGAAGCCCATGCCCAGCGGGAGCAAACCCGCCAAAGCGGTCCAGCGCAGGCTGCCGGTCTCCTTGTAGATCGTATAGAGGGTGGTGCTGCACGGGTTGTGGATTAGACTGAAGAGCATCAAGTTCACAGCGGTGAGCAATGTCCAACCCCCTGCGTGTAGGATGGCCAGGGTGGCACTCCCCGAACCGGCATCAAACATCACTCCGGCTCCGCCCCCGACCCCGCTCATCCCCGCCGTCAACGCGGTCAGCATCAGGACGGTCGGGATCACGATTTCGTTGGCCGGTATAGCGACGATATAGGAGACTAGGATGACGCCGTTTAACCCGAGCAACAAACCGATGGGGTTAAGGAAGTTGATCACGTGTTCAGCTACGCTCAGTCCCTCGATGGTAAGGTTGGCGCTGAGCCAGATGACGGCGCCGGCCGGCAAGGCGAACACCAATGCCCGCCACAGGACATAAACCGTGCGGTCGATGAGCGAGGTGTAGATCGTCTGCAGGATGCGTGGCGGCCGATAAGGCGGCAGCTCAAGGCTGAAGGTCGAGACCTCACCCCGCAGCACGGTGCGTGAAAGCCCCCAGGATGTAGCGAAGGTCAGCAGAACGCCCAGCATGGCAATCCCAACCACCGCCAGCGCTGAGATTATGCCTGATAGATAGGCTGGCGCGAGCGCTCCGACAAAGATCGTCGCCAGCAGGATCTGGGTCGGCCAGCGGCCGTTGCATAGCGCGAAGTTGTTGGTGAGGATGGCGATCAAGCGCTCGCGCGGGCTGTCGATGATGCGCGTGGCAATGACCCCGGCCGCGTTGCACCCGAAGCCCATCATCATGCTCAGTGATTGCTTGCCGTGCGCACCGGCACGCTTGAAAACCGCGTCCAGGTTAAAGGCCACGCGCGGCAGGTAGCCAAAATCCTCTAGCAGCGTAAAGAGCGGGAAAAAGATCGCCATGGGCGGCAGCATCACGCTCACGACCCAGGCTGTTGCTAGGTACATCCCGTCGATGAGCAGGCCGCTGAGCCAGGCCGGCAAATGGATCGCGGCCGCTGCGACGTGCAGAGCCGGGTAAACCCGACCGAGCAAGATGGACGCAATCCATTTTGAGGGGATGTTGGCCCCGGTGATCGTGATCCAGAACACGAGCGCGAAGAGCAGCATCATGATCGGGATGCCCCACCTGCGGCTGGTCACCAGGCGGTCAATCGTTCGATCGAGATCGAAGCGACCCTCACCCTTGCGCTGTACCGCACGATCGGCAAGGCGTGCCGCCTCGGTGTAGATCGACTCGACCAGAACTTCATGGATGTTTCCACCCGATTGCCAGCGAAGCGCCCGCGCTGCTTCGAGCAACTGTTCCGCGTTCTGCGTGTCCGGTTGGTTCATCGGGCCGCCTCCGGGACGGGTTGGCCCATCACCCGGTTCTCGTCGAGCAGCCCGTGTGAGAGATCGCCCAGCTCACCGGCCTGGATTGCTTCAGAAATGCGCTCGTCCCCATCGAGCAAGCGCAGTGCAACCCAACGAGCGTTAGGGAGATCCGGGTATTGCCGCTGGACCTGGGCTTTGAGTTTGTTCACGATCGTTTCCAATTCGGGTGCCAGCGAATGCACGCGCTGTGGTTTGGGACGCAGCACGCCATTGGCGACGTCAGCCACGGTAGCCACCAGTTGCTCCATACCGCGCCCGTAGCGGGCGGAAGTGGGCACGACCGGCACGCCCAGATCGCGGGCCAATCGGCGGTCATCGACTTGCATCCCATGCCGGTCGGCCTCGTCCATCAGGTTCAAGCAGATGACAACACGCTCGGTGATCTCCATCACCTGCAGCGCCAGGTTCAGATTGCGCTCCAGGCGGGTAGCGTCGACGACGACGATGCTCACATCAGGTTGACCGAAGAGCAGGAAGTCACGTGCCACCTCTTCATCCATGGATGTTGAGAGCAGCGAGTAGGTGCCTGGAAGATCAACTAATTTGAATTTGTGCTCACCATATTCAAACCCGCCCTCGGCCCGCGTTACCGTTTTTCCGGGCCAGTTGCCCGTATGCTGTCGCAGGCCGGTCAGGGCGTTGAAAACCGTGCTCTTCCCGGTGTTCGGGTTGCCGGCAAGGGCGACGACGTAGTCCCAATCGCTCATATCGACGCCAAGCTTGAGCAGGTTTGCTGCGTTGTGCACAGGGCAGGTTTCGCACCCAGCCTGAAATTGGATCGGGCTTTCACTCATGGGTAAGTCTCCAGTTTACGGACGAAGATTCGATCGGCTTGCTCGGCGCGCAGTGCGATCAACGCATCGCGAACACGATAGGCCTTAGGATCCCCCTGCGGTGAAACCAACTCGGCGGCCACCTGCGTTCCAGGGAGCAACCCCAGGTCGAGCAGCCGGCGGCGTTCTGATCCGCGCACGGCAGGGGAGATTGCCATAACCTCGGCCAGCTCACCCCGCTTGAGCTGTGAGAGACGTACGCCGTCCGCTTCCGGGATTGCGGCTGGCACGGCTCGCACAGTGATGTTGGCCGAAACAACCGGCGCAAGGACGTGCTCGTTGCCTCCCGCCCAGAACTTAACGCGGACCGGCGAGCGTTCGGTCACCCGTATTTGCATCCCGGGATGGAGTTCCTCGGCCAGTATCTGGGCATAGACGGCCTGGGGTTCGTCTTCGATGTGAATGATCGTCAGGGGCTGATCGATGGGGGCCTCGAACAGTGTCATACCCTGCTGTGGAACCCAGCCTCCATCCGGATCGGGGATCGGATCTCCGTGCGGGTCATAGGTCGGGTAGCCAAGCTGGGCGGCCAGCGCATTGGCCTCCCCCGGTGTGGTTTGATGCTCGAGGAGCTCGGCGCGATCATGCCATTCTAAAGCAGAATACCCGGTCTTGTCAGCCAGGTACTGCTCCCATAAACGGTGCGCTCGCAGGATGTGCAGCGCGGTCTCGCGTCCGACCGGCGTCAGCCCAAGCACACCCTCCTGGCGCTGCACCAGTTCACGCTTTTCCAGGTTCTCGAGTAATTCGCCCGAGTCGTGGCTGGATACATGAAGTGCTTCGGCCAGGCTGTCCGCATCCGGACGCCGGCCTTGCATCTCGAGTTCGTGAATATGTTTCAGCGCATCTTCGCGCAGCACCTGTGAACTATTGTGGAGGGTGCGGCGCCAGCGGGCTAACAAGCCGACCTGCGGCCAGGCGAACACGAGCACCAACCCGGTCAACGCCAGTCCTGCGAGGAGCGCAATCAATGGTTCAGTCATAACATCCCTTCGGCACCAACCTGAACGGTATACGGGTACATCTACGGCTAATCTTGAATCGACGTATTTTAGTATTAGTTATACCTAAATTTCAATAGAAAGTCTAGTACGCGAAGAAATTCTGGATCAGCATCATGCCCAGAAACCCGGCCATCGCTGCCAGCGCGCTCGTCTGGCGTTGGGCCTCGCTCGCCCGGCTCTCCGGCACCATTTCGCTCAGAACGAGGAAGAACATCGCCCCGGCGGCCAGCCCAAAAGCGTAAGGGAGCACGGGCCGGAAGGCGATCATCGCCAGGTAGGCCGGGATCGCCGCAACCGGCTGCGGGAGGCTGGAGATGATCGACCACAGGATACATTTCCACCCACTCACGCCTTCGGCCCGGAGCGGGAGTGAAACCGCGATCCCCTCCGGGATGTTGTGGATCGAGATGGCGATCGTCATGACCAGGCCCAGGTTGGTTTCCCCGGAACCAAAAGCCACACCAACCGCAAGCCCTTCCGGAAAGCTGTGGATAAACATCGTTCCCAAGATGAGCATGATCCGGCTGGCACCAGCGCCGCTGACTCCGCCAATTGTAAAGTCGTGGTGGTGGATGCGGCGAGCAGCCAAACCGAAAAAGACCGTGCCGGCCAAGATCCCCATCGCAACCGGCGTGATCCCGCCGTCCGCTACACCGGGCATGATCAGGTTGAAGATCGAGGCCGACATCATCATCCCGCCAGCCACGGCCCAACTCAGGTGTGCCCAGCGAATGGGGATCGATCGCAGGAAAAGAAAAGGCACACCACCCAGGCCCGTCGCCAGGGCCGTGATCGTGGCGGCTATAACCGTATCCCAGAGTGATGGCTCCATGGTTAACCCGCCTTCTTGCCAATTTTCTGTCCGCCCGGCCCCCGCTGCGGCTGTTCCTTAATCAATTCTTCCACCGCCTCTGGTCCCAGAATGGCGGCAGCCCGCTGGGCAAAGAGTTCCATCCAGACAAACTGGCGGGCGATCAGGACCACGTTGCGATTATTTGTGATGGTCGCCGAGAAGAGCGGACCGCCGCCGGAGATAAGCACTTCGGCGGCATCAAGTACCACAACCAAGCTGTCAGTCAATTCCTGAAGCTCGCTCTCGAGCGGGGGATGATGCGCGGTCTCGCCGTATTCCAACATGCCCTCACCGGTCAATAATGTCCGCAACCGGATCCCGCGCGCATGAGCTGCGCCGATGTAGCCTTCCAGTTCGTGCAAGGCAAGATCATCGAGGACCAGCATGAGCTCACGCTCGGCGGATTGGATTTGCTGGGCAGCATAGGCCAGCACTGCCTCCCGGCCAGTAATGGACCAGATTTGATCCCCTTCTCTGGCCTGAAACAACTCCTCCAGCCCCTGGACGAGTGCATCGATGCGCTTGTTGTGTTCGGCCCGTTCCCGGGCAAGGAGCATCTGGGGGGGCAGCGGCCGGTAGCGGGTTGATTTCCCATCGCTCGTCTGCAGCACCGCACCACGCGTATCGAGCCGTCCCAGGGCTTCATAAGCCATGGAACGCGGCACGCCGGAGAGCTTGCTGAGTTGGTAGCCGGTGGCCGGGTTTTCCTGCAGTAACGCGAGATAGATCCGGGCTTCGTACTCTGTAAATCCGATCTGCGTGAGCCGCTGAATTAAGCTCATTCCTTGCGCATCCAATCTTAGTGGTTCGGTTTAGAACCACTATTCTGCAGCAATCGCAATTTGCCGTCAAGGGGTGACTTTAATCGTCTGACAGGTTTAGGGCCACTATCGGGTTCAGGGGAGATTGAACAGGGTCAGGCTGACCGGGCAGTGATCCGAACCAAGCACATCGGGGTGGATCTCCGCTGCCCGAACGCTGGGCCAGAGATCGGGTGAGACGAAGAAGTAATCAAGCCGCCAGCCGACGTTGCGTTCACGGGCACCGCCCCAGTACGCCCACCAGCTATAGGCAATGCGTTCAGGGTGCATCGACCGGAAGGTGTCGAAATATCCCAGGTCGAGGAAGGAGTCGATCCAGGCCCGCTCGACCGGCAGAAAACCAGTGCTGTTCTTATTCTGGCTCGGGCGCGCCAGGTCGATCTCGCGATGGGCGGTGTTGATGTCACCACATACGACGACGGAGCGGCCGTCCTGCCGCAACCGCTCGCAGGCCGCGAGCAACTTATTCTTGTAAGCCATTTTAAATGGAACCCGGCTGTGATCGCGCGAGCCATTCGGGACGTAGGCTGTGAGCAGGACGAAGCTCCCGTAATCGGCGATCAACGTGCGGCCTTCCCGGTCGTACTCCGGGCTGAGCGCCTCGCTGACTGAAAGCGGTTCTGCCCGGGTGTAGAGCGCAACCCCGCTGTATCCCTTGCGCTCGGATGCGCTCCAATACGTGCGGTAACCGGGTGGAGTGAGAAGCGTTTCGGAAAGCTGATCAGGGTGAGCCTTGGTCTCTTGCAGGCACAGGATGTCGGGCTCGTTCTCGTTCAGCCAGGCAAGGAAGCCTTTTCGCTCCAGTGCACGCAGGCCGTTGATATTCCAACTGACAAGCTTCTGAACACTCACGCGAAGCCTCCCCCTTTGGCCTGAGCTACGTTCCTCGCCTTCCCGTAAACTTTGTCCGGCACAGGCAGGATCCGGCAATCGGATTGCAGCGGGCAGGCCTGGCAGGGATCGATCTGGTCCAGGCAGACCAGCAACCCCAGGTCGACCAGCGTGGTCAGCATGCCCTCCACGACCGCCGGCGGTTTTCCAAGACCGAGAGCGAGCTGCGATAGGCACATCGATTCCCCGGATTGGTCAAATGCGTACAGGACATCTTTCAGGCTGCTCACATCCGTTCCCTACCTACACGATCATGCGGGCTAGCTGATAGACGCCCACCGCTGCACACCAGGCGATCAAAGATTGGTAGAGTGCAGCGAAGGCAGCCCAGCGCCCGCCGAATTCAGCTCTCAGCGCACCCAGCGTGGCGACACAGGGGATGTAGAGCAGGACGTATACCAGGAAAGCCAGGGCTGCGGCGGTCGTGAAATGCTCCTCCAGAGCCTGGCTGAGAGCGGTTCCCATCTGCTCGCGATCCCCAGCGGAACCCGCTTTCACGATCCCGAAAGTGAAGGTTCTTACCAGGCGTTTTCCAGCCTCGACAGTTGCTGCAAGAAAGCCTTTTCCAATGGATCCCAGGTCCGCGAGAATATCCACCGGGGCGGCTGTGGTTTTCTGCAGGTCTTCGCCAACATAGATCTGGGCCATCGTTGACACGACGACTTCCTTGGCCACCAGGCCACTGACCAGAGAACCGGCGGCCTCCCAGGACCCGAATCCAGCCGGCGTAAAGATCGGGGCCAGCCGTTTGCTGATCCCGCCGAAATAGGTCGACTCGAGATCGGGAGCGCCGATCGGCAGGTTCAGAAGCAGCCAGATGGAGAGGCTGGCGGCGAGGATCACCGTACCTGCGGTGCGCAGGAAGGCGCTGGTGCGGTGCCTAACCATCATGCTGACATTATGCGCGCCCGGCCAGTGGTAGGGCGGCAGTTCAAGCAGGAAGCGCGATTTTTCATCGCTGCGCAGCAAAGTGCGTGAGAAAACCCAACCGGCCAGCGCGGCCACGGCCACGCCAAGCGCATATAATCCCCAGATCACGAGGTTGGCGCGTTCCTTAAAGAAAGCCAGGGAGAAGACGACGTAAATCGGCAAACGGGCCGAACAAGACATGAGCGGGATCAAGAGCGCGGTCAGGATCCGGTCACGGTGCCGGTCGAGTGTGCGTGTAGCGTAAACCGCCGGAACCGCACAACCAAACCCCAGCACCAACGGCACAAAACTTTTCCCGTTAAGACCCATCCAGGACAGGCTGCGGTTCATCACAAATGCCGCACGCGCCATGTATCCCGAATCCTCCAGGAAAGCCATGAAACCAAAGAGAACGATCAGGCCCGGGACAAAGACAAGCACGCCACCTACGCCAGCGATGACCCCTTCGATCAACATCCCGTGCAGCCAGGCCGGTGCGTGCAGCAGGTTAAGCAGCCTAGCGGTCCAGTTGGTGATCGGTCCGGCGAAGGCAGCATCGATCCAATTCAGGAAGGGGGCCGAGACCTCCACAACCAGGCTGAAGACAATGTACATCAAGACCAGGAAGAGCAAAGCCCCCAGGACTGGGTGCGTCAGCACGCTGTCGAGACGCTCCCCGGGTGGCGCCCGCCTGGCCTGATCCACACCCTGGGTCGTGAGCGCCGCGTCCATAACCTGCCCGACGAAGGCGTAACGTCGATCGGCAATCGCCAGGCGCGCATCGATCCCCAGTTCACGGCCCAGGCGGACCGCGGCCTCGGATGCGACCTGTATAATCCGCTCTCCCCCTACGTATTCGGCAATACGGGCGCCTATCCCCGGCTCGCCCTCGAGCAGCTTGATCGCCAGCCAGCGTGGATCGTAGCGCCGGATGATCTCGGGAAACCCCGCCAGGACATCCTGCAAAGTCTGTATCTCTGACTCCAACGCTGGGCCGTAGTCGACGGAGAAATTCGCTGATGTTTCGATGTTGGTGTTCATGGTCCGCTTGAGCAAACCCGTTGGATGGCCAGCTTTAACTTCTCCAAGCCCTCGCCTTTTGAGGCCACCATGCGCACGACCGGCCACCCTCCCAGTCTACTGCTCAGGATCTGGGGGTCGATCGACAGCCCTTGTTTCTCGGCCTGATCGGTCATGTTCAATACCACGATCACCGGCAGCTGCATCTCCAGCACTTGAACGGCCAGGTAGAGATGCCGCTCCACGTTGGCAGCATCCAGGATCACCAGAACCAGATCAGGCGGGTCGTCGAGCAGCGCATCGCGCGTGATCGTCTCTTCTTCGCTGTACGCTGTCAGGCTGTAGGCGCCGGGCAGATCGATAACGGAGAAGGACAGCCCATTCAGGGACAATATGCCTTCCTTGCGCTCAACCGTCTTGCCTGGCCAATTCCCGACGTATTGATTCGATCCGGTAAGGGCATTGAAAAGCGTTGTCTTGCCGGCGTTGGGATTGCCCACCAGCGCAAGCCGTTGGTTTCTATTGTGATTCACAAATTCCCCTCGCCCCGGTGCTTGCGATGGCCAAACCACCGACCGCGCCGCCACTTTCGCCGACCCCGGCGAGGTAGTTCATCCTGCCTGCCCAGCGGCCGAACCAGGACATCGGCCGCACTTCGCCGATCGAGAGCGAGCAGCGTGCGCCGGACGCGAAGCAGCATTGGCTGGCCAGGAGCAGCTCGCAGGACATCAAGCTGTACGCCGGGTGACATCCCCAACTCGGCCAGTCGCTGCGCCCGGCGATTGCAGCCGCAGAAGCCGATCACTTCACCAGAGGAGCCAACCCGCAGGTCGGCCAGCCGCTCTCCCTCGCGCTCGTGTTTAGCCATGCTGTGCCACCTTACCGACGAGGACGTGTTCAGCGGCCTCGCGCCCGATCACAGTCGATCTCTCCCTCAGACGGAGTGTGAGCGGCCCATCAAAGGGTGCAATCGACTCCAGCGCAAAGGTTTGACCAGGGACCAACCCATGTGCTTCCAAGTACTCGAGCAGTGCCGCTCCTTCATTGCGGATGCGCAGGATCGTCCCCTGCTCCCCGACTTCAAGTTCGCTTAGTGGCTGCTCCTCCGCCCGGTTTTCCGGTTCGTCTTCACGCGGGATCGGGTTCCCATGCGGACAGGAATCAGGGTGTTTGAGGAAAACATCAAGCGCATCGGCAACATCGTCGTTCACGGCATGTTCGAGATGGCAGGCCGCATCATGCGCCTCGACCCATCCCATCCCGAGCTGGTCCGTGAGAAACCGCTCCCAGAGTCTATGCCGGCGCAGGACAGCGCGTGCCCGCTGTTCACCCTCCGGGGATAGCCGGACACCCTTGTAGGGTTGATGGTGCAGCAAGTTGCGACCCTGCAGCCGTCTCACCATCTCGCTCGCCGAAACAGTCGTGATGCCAAGACGTTCTGCCAGCGCGGTCACCGGGACCGGATTCAGTGTCCTCTCCAGCTCATACAGGCTCTTGAGGTACATCTCCTCGCTATCTTCAAAACGATGCCTCATGGCCATCCGAACACCGCCCCGCGAATAATATAAGGGTTCCCATTACAAAATATATTAGGTTCACCTTATATTATACCGAAACCTGCCGCGGCTGTCACCTGATAGGTGTCATATGCTCGGGTGCGTTCCGTCCTCGCAGTAGGCTGGATTGTTCTACGTGGAATGACTCGAAAAGCGTTGCTATTTGCCAGGTGGGGCATCTAGATTGGCCGGTGTCGCTGTGGGATCGATGATGAAACCATCGCGGCCCTCGAAACGCAGGAAGTTTACCCGGCCCGGGTAGAGGTAGAACTGCGCAGTCAGTGCATGGCCTACGAAATTGATCAGGACCTCATACGGGCCAGCTGGAAGATCGCTGATCACAAAATTCTCGCCAAAATGATCATCCGGGAGAACGGTGCCCTGGGCATAGGTCCAAACGTTCCAATGCTCCCCGGTTTCAAGCGAGGTGATCTCGATCAATTGCTCATACAGCGGCCGGCCGAAGCTGTTTTCCACCCAGCCCGCCAGCACACCCCAGCCTTCGTAGGGGACGATCCACAATTCAGGATTGCGTGTGCTGAAGTAGCGGTTCTCTCCGAGGCGCACCTCGAAATGAAGGTGCGGTCCGCTGGCATCGCCCGTTTCCCCGACGACGCCCAGTTGCTCCCCGGCCTCGACATGTTGTCCCGGCCAGACATCGATCGATCCCAAATGGGCATACACGCTGTAGAGCGGCTTGCCCTCGTATCCAAAGTCGTGCAGGATGGCGACCGCCAATCCATAGGGGTCGGTTATATCCTCCACGCCCCGGTAGAGGCCGTACCCGGCCGAAACGACCTTTCCCGCTCCCGCAGCGACAACCGGTGCGCCGCGGCTGGCACTGATGTCGATGCCGGTATGCAGGTCTTCCTCCCCCAACAGCGTGCTGCCGTAGCGGTACTGTGGGTTCGGCCAGTTGACTTCATTCGATTGGATCGGCCGCCCAAGGAAGAAATGGTCATAAGGGCCAAGTGACCAGGGTGGGGCGTAGGGCGGTGGGCGCCAGGTCGTTTCTGGTTCGGGAAGCGCCGTTGGAAAAATGAGCGGGCGCGCCGGTGCCGGAACCTGGAGTTCAAACCTGCTGC
>DAOUEJ010000167.1:0-7687 GCA_034430615.1 Anaerolineales bacterium
CTGTTCACAAAGATGCTCCGCATTCGCGCCTTCAACGAACGCGAAGCCGAGGAATCGCACCGGGGAAACATATATGGTTACGTGCACCTCTACACCGGCATGGAAGCAGTGGCCGTTGGTGTCATCACAGCATTGCAGCCCGGAGATAAGATCACGAGCACCCACAGGGCCGAAGGCCATTTCATCGCGGCAGGCGTTCCCTTGGATAAATTGATGGCCGAGTGCTATGGGCGGACGACAGGGGTGTGTGGCGGTCGAGGGGGGCCTATGGGGCTGGCCGAGATGGAGATGGGCGTAATCAGTGCTTTTGAGGTCGTCGGTGGGGGGATTGCACTCGCAACCGGCGTTGCCTGGGCGTTTAAGAAGCAGAAGGTGGACAACATCGTTGTGTGTTTCTTCGGGGACGGCGCCTCGAACCAGGGCGTGCTGTACGAGTGTATGAATATGGCCGCTCTTTGGAAACTCCCAATTCTGTATGCCTGCGAAAACAATGGCTACGCGGTTGACACGTCGATCGAACGCGCCTCCGCGAGTACGCAGATTTCGGCGCGGGCGGATGGGTTTGGCCTTCCCGGCGTGGTGGTTGACGGCACCGATGTGCTGGATGTCTTAGCCGCCACCCGGCAGGCCGCGAATCGAGCCCGAGGCGGAGATGGGCCGACGTTCCTCGAGGTGGTTGCTCCCCGCTGGTGCGGGCACAGCCTGGTCGACGCCCAATGGTATTACCGCACACGAGAAGAAGTGATGTATGAACGGCAGAATGACCCGGTCCAGCACCTCCGTGAGCACCTTCTTGCCAAGTCCATTTTGGATGAAGAAGGCATAGATGCTTTGCAAATGCAAGTAGGAGACGAAATCGAGCAGGCCGTCCGCTTCGCTGAATCCAGCCCATGGCCTGCAGCCGAGAGCTTGTTCGATCACCTGTTTGTTGCTGATGGCGAGTGACGACGGAGGGCAAACGAATGTCGACCAGCATATTCGACGCACACATGCATATCTATTCCTACAATCCAGAAAACGCGCTCGGGATCCTCGATGCGTGCAACATCGCCAAGGGCGTGATCATGAACAAGGGATACGATCGAGAGCAACCCAACCTCTCTCATGCAGCCTGGGAGGAAGCAGGCTTTCGGATCCTCGAGAAATACCCTGACCGATTCGCAATTTTCTCAACTGTGGACTTTAGCGGGATGGACGAGGAAGACTTTGCATCTAGGGCGGCCAATGATTTCGAGGCCTCCGTTCGCCGTGGAGTTTCGGGGTTGAAGCTGTGGCTGGGAAAACCTGACCACCATTGGATGGCACTGCACGATCCTCGTATAGGTGCTGTCTACATTCGGGCAGCGGACTTGGGTGTGCCGGTTTTGATCCATGTGGGGGATCCCGAAGAGTATTGGCAGGGAGTAACTCCAAGCAGTTTCTGGTATGCGGTCTTGAAGGACAATCCACAATGGTCTTTCCAGGGCCAAGACGTGGCCAGCAGAGAGCAGTTGTTCGAAGAGCAGGTGAACATGCTCGAGTTGTACCCTGAAACAACATTCATCTGCCCCCATATGGGGGGACACGCCGAAAACTTGGACTACCTGGGCGAATTGTTAGATCGATTCTCGAATTTGTATGTCGATACCGCCGCGTACGAACCGCTCCTTGGACAAACCCCTGAAACCACGAGAGCCTTCTTCATCAAGTATCAGGATCGAATCCTTGTAGGAACCGACAACGGATGGAATGACGAAGGCCTGGCTGTTTTCAAACAGAGGATGAATGCTCTCCGCCGCTTCTACGAGACACGCGATGAGCAGACGAATTTGGACAATTTCCTGCCTCGCAGGCCAGGATACTCAATGGTAGGCATCGGTCTACCCCAGACGGTGCTTTCCAAGATTTATCGGTTGAATATTACGCGATTGGTTCCATCGTTATCTGACGCGTAGTCTCTCAGATTATCATGATAGTCGGTTTGGTTGAAGGATAAAGGTGTCATTTACCGGCCGTAATACGGTGTGGTTGAGTGCCTAGAATGGGCCGCGAACGGATCAATTGCACCGAATCGTGTTGTCCTATAAGGAGGTGAACCTGCGCGTGAGAGATTGATCTATAGCGTTGTTCTTCTCTTGCTATCGCAGGGTGAGAACAGGCTATCGACCGGCAACTACCAAGAATCGGGAGGCAGATCATGTCGCTTAAAAAATGGGTCATTCTGGTGGTCATCTCGATCATCGTGGTCCCTCTGGTTGCGTGTTCGCCGAAAGTCGCCACACCAGAGGAAGGAAGCCAGGTGGCTACACAGGTTGGCGAAAGCACTGAAGGGACCGAGGCGGTATCCGAGAAACCAGCAGCAAGGACCGATGAAGTAACATTCGAAGTTTGGTATCTATCGCAATCACCTGAAGACATTCAATTAATTGAAGAGCTCTCTCAGGAGTTTGCCGTTTCGCATCCTGGCGTCAAGCTTGAACTCTCCGCTTATGGCTGGGATGAGATGAATACCAACTTCAAGCTCGCTCTGGATAGCGGGACAGGCCCTGATGTAGCCTATGCATCTCCCGGTGCAAATGGGCATGTCATTTACGCACAGGCCGGACACCTCGTCGACCTCACAGACGCTTACCATTCACGAGGCTGGGACCAGAAGTTCGACGAGGACTTCGTGATGTCCTGGCAGCGGCAGCTTGGCGGGAAGATCTATGGCATTCCGTACGAGGCGAATGTGTACGGCGTGTTCTACAACATGGATATCTTTGCAGATCTTGGCCTTCAGCCCCCAACGACTTGGGATGAGCTGGAGACCTTGCTGGCCACACTGAAAGAGAATGGCATTACACCGTTTGCCACTGCAGGATTGGATGGTTGGGCTTTCGCCCATTACTGGCAGAATCTGGTCCATGCGACGACACCGATCGAGAAGATCGGATCGGTCATGTACAACCTTGACGATGTAAGCTACGTTGATGATCCGGGTTTTCTCCAGGCAACTCAGATTCTCAAGGATTGGTATGACAAGGGCTACTTCAATGAAGGCTTTTTGGGCCTCAGCTATGCCGATGAAAATGACCTCTTCGTAACCGGCCAGACAGCGATGGTCCTCACCGGAAGCTGGATTAACGCTTCCTATCTACAAAATGCCGATTTTGAAGTCGGGCTCTTCATCTTGCCCATGGCAAACCCAGACCTGCCGCCACATGCTCTGATCAACCCGAATAACGTTTGGGTTGTCTCGAAATACAGCGATAATCCGGGGCTTGCACTCGAATACCTGGATTTTGTGTTGGGCGAGGAAGTAGCCAAGGCACGCTGGGAACTTGGTATTCTCTCCGCATATGCCTTCGATACCATGCCCGAACCAATGTCGAGGCTTCAAGCCGATGAATATCAGGCGATTCAAAATGTCGGCGGTGGTTACTCGTTTAATGCCAACTTGCCCGGTTCCGAGACGTTCATCTTCAATATCCTGCAGCAGATGGTCGTGGATAATATGGATCCAAAAGATGTTGTCGCAGCGATGGAGGAGAATCGCAACGAGCTTTTAGCCGGGCTCAACTAACTCCCTCCCGGGGGGACCTCCGAAAGAGGTCCCCCCATGGGTCGAAAACCCTGCTTCCTATGACTCGTCTGCCAAGCTTTAGGCCAAGCGCTCGAGGAACCGATTTCATGCAGAGACTCCTTTCGAAGAAGTCGACAGCTGCAGTTGAGTGGAAAGAGAGTCTTTCGGCATACTCCTTCCTCTTGCCGGGTTTACTTCTGTATGCCATCTTTTTCCTATGGCCTTTAGCGCAGCTTCTTCAGTTGAGCTTTCTCAACTGGAAGGGGATCGGGGTAAAAGAGTTTGTTGGTCTTCAGAATTACCTCAAGTTGATTAGTGGCGATTCCCTGTTCTGGCTTTCAGTTGAGCATAATCTCGCCTGGTTGTTGGCCGGCATCATTGTTCCCGTCGTGGCTGGCCTTTTTTTAGCCTTGCTTTTGGTGCGCTCCAATCCATTTGGGCGCTTGGTTTTCCGCACTATTTTTTTCCTGCCACAGGTGCTCTCCTCTGTGGTTGTCGCGATCATATGGCGCTGGATGTACAACCCGAACTTTGGCGCGGTAAATTCAATTCTTCGATCGATCGGGCTATCTAAGTTGGCACATGTGTGGCTTGGCGAGAAAGCCCTGGCACTTCCCGCTCTCTTTGTTGCCTGGAGCTGGATCCACTACGGGTTTTGCATGGTGGTCTTCATCGCCGCTCTTCAATCCATCGATGATACGTACTATGACGCAGCAAAAGTCGATGGCGCGGGTGCGCTGCAGCAGCTTTGGTATATAACCTTACCCTTCATTCGCGAAGCCTTGGCTACCGTTGTTTTGATCACTGCAATCGCTGCATTTCAAATCTTCGACCTAGTCTTCATCATCACCAAGGGTGGACCCGCTTGGTCGACGATGGTCTTATCCGTCTATATGTACGATAACGCGTTTCGCCTCTCAAGGGTGGGGTATGGTGCAGCGGTGGCGATGGTGTTAGGCATCATTGTGTTTATCTTCTCAGTCCTTTTCCTTCGAGCTAAAGAGAAGTTGGATACGCTGCAATGATCGAGACGAAATGGCGCACGTTCGCGGCTTTATTGATTACGAGGAAAAATCGTGCAATGGTGGGTCGGCTGGGTATCACGGTCTTCATCGCCGCGCTTTCTCTGCTTGTCATCGTGCCCTTTGCCTGGGTGCTCTTTACGGCTGTCAAAGCTCGTAGCGAGATAGCGCGCAATCCGTTGGGGCTTCCTAAAGTCTGGCGTTTCGGTAATTTCCTTGAGGCGTGGCGTGTCGGTCACTTCGGCCGCTACTTCATGAACAGCGTCTATGTCGCTTTGCCTACAGTCTTGTTGGTCTTGGTCTTGTCTTTGCTCATTGCGTTTGCTTTTTCATCGATGAAATTTAAAGGTAAAGCCTTTCTCTTTCCTCTGATTTTGTTGGGCCTTGCCATCCCCATCGACATTCTCATCATTCCACTTTTCTACTCCCTGCTGCGTATGAAGCTGCTTAACACTTACTGGGCGCTAATCCTACCTATTGCGGCGAAGACCATTCCTTTTGGAGTCTTATTGCTTAGAAGTTTTATCGCCGAGCTTCCACAAGAGATTCTCGATGCAAGCCTTATCGATGGTTGCTCCCGCCCACAGCTTCTACGCCATATTGTGGTTCCGTTATGCGGCCCCGCTTTGGCTTCTCTCTTGGTCTTCACGTTCATGTGGACCTGGAACATGTTCATGCTGCCTGTTGTGGTCATTCAGGTGGACGCAAAGCGCACACTTCCGGTAGGGTTGACCTACTTCTTAGGTCGTTATGAAACGGATATTCCATTACTCATGTCTGGGGCGGTGATCAGCTGTATTCCAATCATCGTCATCTACATCATCTTTCAAAGGCAATTCATCAAAGGTATCACGGCTGGGGCCATTAAATAGGATTCATCCTTGAGCCTTGCCAAAAATCATGGGAGCAAAGTATGCGCGAAATCACCTACGCGGACGCCATCAGCGAAGCAATGAAAGAAGAGATGCGACGAAACGAGCGCGTCTTCACCTTCGGCGTGCAAGTCGCATTAATGGGCGGGCTGGCCCGCGCCTACCGAGGTCTGCATGACGAGTTCGGCGATGACCGGGTGATCGACACACCGATTTCAGAAGAAGCGTTTGTTGGGATGGCGGTAGGCGCAGCCATCGCCGGGCTAAGGCCGGTGGCAGAGATCATGTACATCGACTTCGCCACCCTCGCCATGCAAGAAATCGTCAACAACGCGGCAAAGTCACGATATCGAACCAACGGCCAATTAAGTGTGCCTCTGGTCATCAGGACTCAAGGTGGTGCTGGAGAAGGGCGCGGGATGAATCACTCGCAGAGCTTGGAGGCCTGGTTTGTCCACGTGCCAGGCTTGAAGGTCGTGATGCCTTCGACGCCATATGATGCCAAAGGGCTGTTAAAGACAGCTATTCAGGATCCCGATCCGGTGATCTTCATTGAAAACAAGGAACTTTACCATCTCAAAGGACCGGTCCCCGAAGAGGAATACTTTATACCAATTGGTAAAGCGGACATTAAGCGTACCGGCGAGGACTTAACGCTGATTGCTTATTCTTCAACAGTCCCTCTAGCTCTCAGCGCGGCTGAGCAACTAACGCATGACGGCATCTCCTGTGAAGTCATTGATCTCAGGTCATTGTCCCCTTTTGACGAAGCGACTTTGCTTCAGTCTGTAAAGAAGACAGGGCGTGCCATCGTTGTCCATCAAGCGACTCGCCGCGCTGGATATGGCGCGGAAATCGGCATGTACTTGATGGAGCACGCCTTCGACTGGCTTGATGGCCCAGTCAAGCGCGTCGCGAGTAAGGATTTGCCAATACCCTACTCCCCACCGCTCGGATCGAAGGTTATACCCACGGTGGAAGACATCATCGCCGCGGCCCATGCATTAACAACGCCGATGGACTAAGGAGTTCGAATATGGAGGTGAAGAAGGAGAACTGCTCTGTATGTATCAAACACGAGGATTAAAAGGATAAGTAAGGGCATGTTTACAAAACAAAGGACATTCGCATGGCATGTCGGTCACTTTGATCGTTACTTTATGAATATTGTCTATGTTGTCGTTCCGACGGTAATCTTTGCCTTGATCCTCTCCACCGTTGCAGACTTTGCCTATACTCGATTCCACTTCTGGGGAAAAGACATACTCTTTGCGGTCATCCTGGTGGGTCTGGCGATTCCACTAGATATCTTGGTGATCCCACTCTTTTACGACATGCTCAAGTTGAAGCTGATTAACACCTATTGGGCCGTCATCCTCCCTCCCGCCGCAAAGACGATGCCTATTGGAATTCTGCTGCTGCACAGCTTTATTGAGGAGCTTCCGTCTGAAATCGTCGACGCCAGCCGTGTCGATGGATGCAGCAACTTACAGATCCTGTGGCATATCATCGTGCCTCTCAGCAAACCATGCCTGACCTCGTTATTGGTCTTTACCTTCATGTGGACATGGAACTTGTTTATCTTACCGATTGTCGTGATCCTAGAAGACACCATGCGAACGCTTCCTGTCGGCTTGAACTACTACCAAGGGCGGTATTCAACGGATACTCCGTTGCTCATGGCGGGTGCGACGATCACCTCGCTCCCGATCGTCCTGATTTACTTGTTTTTCCAACGACAGTTCATTCGGGGTATTGTGGCCGGTGCGATCAAATCCTAGTGGCTGTGCGAAATGCTGCATGTCCGTTGATCGATCTAGCATTTCGCTCACCCAAGAATGTCTCGACGGGGATTCGTTGAGGATGCCAGGAGAATATCAGCAATGGCGTGGATGACGGTCGGTTTTCTTTCAACAAACGAGCTTCAACAGATTCACGACACCTCGATCAATATTCTCGAGAAGATAGGTATTCGGATCGTAAGCGCCAAAACACTCGATGCAATTCGTGGTCAGCCCGGCATACGTATCGAATCTGATCGGCCGGTTGCTCACATCAGTGAAAAGGCGGTGTTGCACGCTCTCGAATCAGCCCCCAAAACGTTTTCCGTATATGGGAGGCATCGTTCCAACCCGTTGACGTATGGGGAACATGGCTTCGTGACACAAGCTGTCCCCGGGGAAGCACACTGGGTTGAACCAAAAACCCGAACGCGCCGGGAAGGTTCCTGGGAGGACTTTCGACGGAGT
>DAOUEJ010000168.1:0-3835 GCA_034430615.1 Anaerolineales bacterium
ATCTCGCCAGCAGGGTTGCTGATCTTCGCTTGCCCATCTAACGTTACGTTTCCGATGTAGCTGGACATATATTCCTTGTCCATATCCAGATTGGCGTTCTTTATGAGCGAGTCCAAGGGAACGACCCACCTGTTCGCTACAGCGGTAGCGAGCAAGGAAGTATTAATCTCTGCTATGTCGAATGGGGTCGAGCCCGCAGCGAAAGACTGAAGAAACTTCTGGGTATATCCTGGATCTGGAAGAGGAACAGTCTCAAATATCACATTCGGGTGGATCTTCTGGTATTCTGTTACAGTCAGCTTCAGTGCCTTTTCAAGTATACCAGTACTGGTGAGAATCGACAGCTTGACCTCTTTTCCGCCCTGCTCGCCCTGTCCGCCGGCCCACATAAGAGCCGGGAAAAGAGACAGAACGAACACTGTTCTTCCAAGAATTCTTACAAACTTGCTCATCACAACCTCCTCTGCCTAATACGTTTAGTTAAATACAGTAAGTTTATAACACGCGGCAAACAGTTTGTCAAGTATTATCCCTTGATTTTTCATTCGTTTTGATGCGCAGCTCATGGGTTGATGCGCAGCCGAGTTTTCTACGAGAACGTCGGCGACCGAAACAGTCGGAAGACGGAACCGACGGAGTCCCTGCACCGTCCAAAGACATTTTCAGTCGTGGCGCATGTTATCCTTCTACGAGGTAGAAGAGTTCCAACCGTTTCGCAATCTCACCTTTTTCGTGATCCTGCAGGCCGTACTCGATGCTGTACAGCCCAGGAGATAGATCCGATAAGGCCAGCTCGCCGAGCAGCGTTACGGCACCGTTGCCCTCGACGCTCAGATCCGAAAAAGCCCTTTCCATCATCTCCCTGTTCTTATCATCCTTGACCGATACCTTGAGCTCTGCTTTTTCGATCGGGCCGCCGAAGTTGCTTGCGCTTATCTCCAGGGGGAGCTTCTTGTCTGCAACCGTGCTCCCGTGAAGCCCCGAGATGTAGATCGAACCGTAGCAACTGCGCGCCACAAAGTAGGCCAGCTTGGCATTGTAATTAGCGTCCACAAGACCCCAGTAGAAGGTCCAGGAATCCACCAGGGTCACCGAATAGAATCCGGCGAATGTTTCCGGATTTTCCCGCAAATGCCCGATGATGCTGCTTAAGACTACTGCTTGGGCCGCCTGGGTCTCCCGCCAGTCCTCCTGCCCGACCTTCTGCCCGTAGTAGTTGAGGTCCTTCGCTTCTCGATCCACGGGCATGAGGCCGGGCGCCGCCCAACGGAACTTGCCGTACACATCCTTCACCTTCTCGAACTCCGGCATGCCGTCAATCCCGAACTCGGTGAAGATCGTCGCCCGCTGCCCTCCCAAGGAGTCTTTTACCGTAGCAATTACCTCATGAACGGGAATCAAACGCCCCGGCAGGTAGGGACAGTGGTGAAAGTCCCACGGCGCCAGCTCCAGGCCGAACAGCGGATAGTCCTCCAGCACCTGCCGCCTGCGCTCCTCCACCGCCAGATCCTTCCCCGGGTGCTTCTCGATCAGCTCCACCAGCTCGTTGCACCAGTACCCAGCCGGGATGATCGGTCGGCTCCTGTCCTCCTGCTCCACCAGCCGGTAGATCTGTTCGTACCAGCGAAACCTCCGGTGGTGGTGGATCAGCATCAGCGGCTCATCCCCCATCTCCCACACGATGATGCTCGGATGATTGCGCAGGCTCCTCACCATCGCCTTCGCATCCCGCTGCGCGTACAGCTCCATCTCCGGGTGCACCAGCCACATCTCAAAGTACCCCGTCCACGAGATCATGAACCCCAACTGGTCGGCATACTCGGCTATCCGCCTGTAGTGCATCCGCATGTCGCTGGGCCACCGCGAGCAGGTGGCATTCATCTTCTTGTGCAGCAGGATGTCCATCACAATCGCCCGGTCGCTGGGACAGATCAGCGACTCCCCAAAGTAGTTGGACAGATCGTGGGTCCCCCGCGGCACGATCTTTCTGTTATTCAAGTAGAAGTGAGAGCCCCGCATCTTGATCGTCCTCACCCCGAAGCTCTCATACACATCGTCGATCGCCTTGCCCTCCTCATCCACAAGCACAACATGGGCCAGGTACAGATTGGGACTGTCCACGCTCCACAGAGCCGCATCCTTAAGCGTGAAACGGATCTCCGCCGTGGCATCGGCCATCGGCAGCACCTCCACCACCTGCTTGCCCGCCACCACCGCCTCCCCTTCTTCGGGAAGCCACCTGGAGATCTCCACCTGCACCGTCCCCTTGAAGCGCCTCCAGGAGGCGTTGCGCAGCTGAAGTCGGCAGCTCAGCTCCGCCTCCCCCTCCACGATGTCCTCGGTGAACAGAAACGCATCCTCGATGTGCCGGCGGTTGAGAATCCTCAACGTCGCGTCCCCGGCAATCCCCGACCAGGCCTCGTCGTAATCGTCCAGATTCTTAACAGCTGCATTGAGGTAGGGTGAATTGGTATAAGCTACCTGGAGGCCGTTGTAGAACAGGTAGGGGGTGTTGGAGGCCTGGTTGCTGACCTTCAACGCGATCACCGCCTCCTTGCCCTCCTTGCTGTTCAGCTCCTCGGTCACCTCCATCCCAAAGGGAAACAGCCCCAGATGCCCCATCATCACCGGGTTCTCGTTCACCCACACATCGGTCAGCAGATTCACGCTGTCAAAGCTCAAAGTGGCGATCTCCCCCTCCCCCACCGCTCCCACCGGAATGCGGCTCTTGTACCAGGTGGCGTACTTCCCCACGTAGATGTCCCAGTGCATCCCTTTCTCCCGAGCCAGCACCTTGTAGCGGCTCCTGCCGTAGCGCACTGGATCCTTAGGCACGTGGTTGATCGAGTGGGGCAGGCTCACCTTTTCCCAGGTGCTCTCATCCTGCTCGAAGGAGTAGAACTCTTTGCCCACCCCTTCATCCTCTTCATCCAGGGTGAAGCGCCAATCCTTGATCTTCAGCTCCTTCCGGATCCTCGGTGAGGGTTTTTCCTTGAAGCTGCGGATGCAAGTCTCTACCTCCTCTTCACTGACAACCTTGTCCTGGATCTGATAGAACTTCGAAGCCACCTCGTAGAAGCGCTTCAGATAGGTCCACTCCTTCTCCCGATCCAGCTCGACATATTCCACGATCTTTTTTTTCTGGGGCATATAACACTCCTTACGGCCTGGCAAGAGGCTTCCCGATGATCTTCAGCGCGATATCCACAGAATAGACGGGGGTAGGCAGCGTGACTTTACCCCCGTAATGACGAAAACTTTCCCTGGACACGACCAAGCCCAGCTCCGGGCTCAGCCACTCCACCTCGTAGAGCGCCGGAGGCAAATCAAAGACGATGTTGTCCTGGTGGGCGCCGGGACAAACGACGTACATAGCACTCCTCAGGACGGAATGATGGATGTAGAAGGCGTACTGCCGTCCAGCTTCGCTGAGGCATTGGGCGAAGGCGTCCGCCGGTACTCCGCCCACCACCGTGGTGGTGTCGCGGTGCATACGGATGAAGTCAAAGCTTTCGATGAAATTCCGCAGATGCATGAAAGCGTTGAGCACCTTCTCGTTGTTGCTGTTGCGGTCGCCCCCAGCGGGATTGGTGACGGTAAACATGCCATTCAGGTGGTTGTACCCCGCACCGCCGCCTACAATGAACTCCCAGGCCTCCACACGGGAGGCCGCCTCCCGGTCTCCGTTGTACCAAACCGGGTAGTAGGCGGACTCGTTCAGCTCGATGACTTTGTTGTGATTATCGTAGTCGGTCTGCAGGAGCCTCATGCCCCCGATCTGCTTGGCCGATGACATCCAGACGTACTGCCCGACAATCACCGACACCCGCTCATC
>DAOUEJ010000169.1:0-3458 GCA_034430615.1 Anaerolineales bacterium
TTCGAGGCAAACAAACCTCGGGCACCACGTCGGGCAAACGCTTTCAGATAGGTTTGCAGCAGGATCACGATGATCAGGAAGGGGAAACCGTACAGAAAGTCGACCACCCGCATCATCAGGTTGTCGACCCGCCCACCGACATAGCCGGAGATCGTGCCGTAGATCGTGCCGACCAGCAGGCTGACAGTGGCGGCGAAGAAAGCCACGGTCAGGGATACCCTCGCACCATAGATTGTCCGGCTGAGCACATCGCGTCCGAGGGCGTCCGCCCCCAGCGGGAATTTATCCGTGATACGGGCGTAGCCCTCGGCGCCGGCCGGCATGGCCCACATCAGGTATTCCGGAACGGCGTTGTTCAGCAGCAGGTCCTGTTCAGCATAGTCGAAGGGCGCGATGACGTTGGCGAAGACCGCGACCAGGACCAGGAGAATAATGAAGATCCCCCCAATCACAGCCGCCTTATTCTTCAACAGCCGGCGAAGCGACTCGCGCCACAGGCTGCGCGGCTTTTGCGATAGGAGGTTCTGCGTCCCAGCAGTCAGATCAACAGTTGCCATAGGTTATCTTTCCCTCAATCGTATCGGATTCGTGGATCAAGCCAGGCGTAGGCGACATCGACGAAGAGATTGGCAATGATCAGGATCAGCGTGTAGACCAACGTAGCGCCCATAATGAGCGGGTAGTCGCGGTTGCCGATGCTGGTCACGAAGTGCTTGCCCATCCCGCCAATCCCGAAGATCTGCTCGACGATGAAGGACCCGGTCACGACGGCCGCGAACAGCGGGCCGATGATGGTTACGACCGGGATGAGCGAGTTCTTCAAGGCATGGATGGCGATCACGACCCGCTCGTGCAACCCCTTGGCGCGCGCGGTGCGGATGTAATCTTCACGAATGACCTGCAGCAAACTGGCGCGTGTTAGCCGTGCGATCGAGGCTGATAGCCCGGTGCCAAGCGCCATTGCCGGCAGGATGGCATGCGACCAGAAATCCCAGTCCAAGTTGCTGGGAAAGAAGCCCAGCAGGAAGGGCGGCTTCGTGCCCCAGGTGGCGGCCGGCAATAGGCCGAACTTCACGGAAATTGCCCAGATGAAGATCGGGCCGAGCACCATGCTGGGGATTGAGACGCCCAGCACGGCAATAAAAGTCGCCGAGTAATCGAGCCAGGTGTTCTGCTTCAAGGCGGCGATGACCCCGGCCGGCAGGCCGATCAGCAGCCCGATCGACAATGCCAGCAGGCCCAACTGGAACGAAATCGGAAAGGTGCTGCTGACGATGTCGTTTACGGTCTGGCTGCGGTAACGCAGGGAAGGGCCAAGGTCGCCGCGGATCAAGCCGCGCGAGGTGCCGGCCGTCTCGGCGTAGATCCCGCCGAAGACCTTGGCGACGATGTCGTCGCCAACGATGTAGGAAAGGAACTGCATGTGAGTCGGCCAATCGAGATGGTACTTGGCCTCGATATTGGCCACAACCGAGGGTGGAAGCGATTTGTCGCCGGCGAAGTCGAAGGGTCCGCCGGGGATGGCGCGCACGAGCACGAAGGTGAATAAGGCCACCGTAAAAAGGACTGGAATAAAACCGAAAATCCTACGGATGATAAAGCGTCCCATAGCAACTTTCCTCGCTCATCAGATTGAGTGGAGGCCGGGAGAACCCGGCCTCCACTGATACGTTCCCTTCGTACTTACTGGGTAGCCGCCTGCTTGGCTTCCCAATCGATACTCCAGTCATAAAAGGTATTGTTGCCTACCGAGGGGTAGTATCGCGTGAGGTATGGCTTGGTGACTCGGACAAACGTGTACCAGTAGATCGGGATGTACGCCGCCTCTACCTCCGACAGCAGCCGCTCGGCTTCCGTGTACAGTTCCTTGCGGACGTCTGGATCCGGCTCGCTGCGTGCCTGCGCGGTGAGATCGTCAAACTCCTGCGGTACGACTTCCTGGCAATTGTCGTCTACACAACCGCGACGGAAGCTGTTGGCGCCAGCTTCAGCGTTGAAGACTTCATAGAGCCAGTTGTTCTCATCAGCGTAGTCTGCGCACCAGCCCAGGCGGAAGATGTGGGGGGCGTCGGCCAGCGGGGCATCGCTCTCTATCGTATTGAGGTAGACCGACCACTCCTGGTTCTCGACCTTCACGTTGACGCCCAGGTTGTCGAGCCACATCTGCTGGATCGCGGCCGCGATGGCGGCGTGACCCTCGGACGTGTTGTACATCAGCGTGATGTCCAGATCGTCGCGGGTGATGCCCTTCTCAGTCAGGTACTCATCGAGCAGCGCGTTGGCGGCTGCCGGATCGTATGGCAGGCCGATGCCGGAATCGTCATCCGGGCGTCCGAAGATGCCCTCAGGTGCGAAGAAGCCGGCCGGCTTCTGCCCGCCCTTGGTGACGTTGTCGATCAGCGACTGCTTGTCCACGGTCATCGAGAAGGCCTGGCGCACGCGCACGTCATCCATCGGCGGCTTGTTGTTGACGAAGCCGTAGTAGTACGTGCAGGCGCGCGGCGCCTGGATGTACTCGGCGCTCAGCACCGGGTCGGCCTTGACGCGGTCGATCTCGGGCAGCGGGACCGCGGTGGTATCGAGCTCGCCGTTCTCATAGAGAGCAAACGCGGTCGATGCTTCTAAGACAATGACACCATGAACTTCATCGATCTGCACGGTGTCGGCATCCGGCCAGAGGGGGTTCTTCTTGAGGTTCAACTCGGAACCATGCACCCACTCGGTCATGACGTAAGGTCCGTTGGTGACGATCGTGCCGGGCTCGGTCCACTTTTCGGCGGCGGCCTCGATCGTCCACTGCGGCATCGGATAGGCGATCCACATGCCGGCGATGGTGGGGAAGAAACCAGCGGGGGTCTCGAGCGTGAATTCGACGGTGAAATCATCGACAGCTTTCACGCCGACGTCATCGAGCGTGACGCCTTCCTCGCCCGAGTTGACAGCCTGCGCGTTCTTGATGATGTACAGGACGTACGCGTAGTCGGAGGCCGTCTCGGGATCAAGCGTGCGCTTCACGCCGAATTCCACGTCGTGGGCGTTGACGAAGCGCTGGTTGCCAGCGTCGTCATAGACCGGATCGACGCTTGTTGTGGCGGTGTTGTACTGCACCCACGGGATGTCCTGGCGCAGGTTAAAGGTGTAGACCAGGCCATCATCCGAGACCGACCAGTCGGTCGCCAGGTATGGCTTACTTTCATACGTGACCGGGTCAATCACGGTCAGGCCCATGAACAGATTGCCATCAAGGTCGACCGAGGTAGTGTCTGTCGCCAGCGATGGGTCGGCGGTGGGCGGCTCGGCTTCCCAGTTGTAGTCCATCACAACGGGCTCCTTCATGGCCTTGGGTGTGGCGGTGACCACAACAGTCTCACCACCAACCTCAACGACCACGGTCTCAACTGCGCCTTGCTGCGTGCCGCATGCGGTCATGATCATGCTGGCGATGAGCAGCAGCGCTA
>DAOUEJ010000170.1:0-9461 GCA_034430615.1 Anaerolineales bacterium
TCGGCGTCGACGATGGCGTCTATTACATCGTCATGCCGCTGATGGAGATCGGCACGCTGCGTGAACGCATCCGCCGTGGTCCACTGCGCCCCGAAGAAGGAGCGCACATCATCCGCCAGATTGCCGAAGCACTGCAGTACGCCCATGATGCCGGCATGGTCCACCGTGACGTCAAACCCTCCAACATCCTGCTCGATGGTCATGGGAATGCCTGGCTCTCGGATTTCGGCACGGCGCACGTGGCGGATGCCACGATGAGCCTGACCGGATCGAGCGTGATTGGGACACCGCAGTACATGGCCCCGGAACAGGCGCGCGGGGAGGCCGTCAGTCAGCAGACAGATGTCTACGCGCTGGGGATCGTGCTCTACCAGATGTGCACCGGGCAGCTGCCCTTTAACGCCGACACCCCGCTGGCGATCGCCATGAAGCATGCCAGCGAGCCACTGCCACCACCTACCGCCATCAACCCCAATATCCCCGAGGAAATCGGAAAGGTCCTGATCAAGGCGCTGGAGAAGAAACCATCGGACCGCTTTGCGAGCGCCGGTGAGTTGAGCCAGGCCTTCGATCGCGCCCTCCAACGTGTTTATGATCCGAAGGCCGGGGCTTTGAAACCGGGCGCGAGGCGTTCCACGCGCAGCGCTGCGGCGGTCCCGTCGGATAACGGCAACTCCGAGCTGCAAACTGTTATTGAGCGGGATCACCAGGCCAAGCGCCGGTTGGCTCCCTATCTGGCTCTGGCGGCACTGGTCGTCTTGCCGTTATTGTGGGTGCTCTCGCGCTCGTTCAACATGGGTGCCGCCGCCGTGGGCGGGACGCCAACCCTGACTCCGAGCCCGACGGTGGATTGGAAGGCGACCGTGGATTCGCTTTCCACCGCCGTCGCCGCCGCTGCCGCTGGGGCCGGCATGTCCGATGAACAGATCCAGACGGCGATCGCCGCCACCCTCCAGGTACTCCTGCTCCAATCCGGCGGTTCGGATGATCCTGCCTACCTGACGCCGATCGCCGATATTGAGAACACGGTTGCCGCGCTCACCGGCACGCCTACCCAGGCGACCCCGGCTGTAGGCACGGCAACGCCCTCGCGTACGCCGACGCCGACCACGGTCGGCACGCTGCTCACTTCCCTGGCGGCCAGCCCCAGTGCCACCGCCAGTATAACAAGCACGATCACACCGACCAGGACCCCAACGACCACGCCAACCATCACAAGCACGAACACTTACACTCCAACACCCAGCCGCACCCCAACACCTACACTGCCGCCCTCGCCCACCCGGACGGCGACGATTGACGTGTGCGCCCTGATCAGCCTGAGCGGGTTCTCGCGCGCCGGGAGCACGACCACCTGGACGATCACGAACACTTCCGGGGATGTACTCACCGTCGACGTGATCGACCTCGACTGGCCGGCCTCCAACGATGCGCTATATAACTTCTATATCAATAGCAGCCAGATATGGTCAGGTGAGCAACTGAACTCACCGACACATATCGATGTATCGGGGCTGCCGCTTTCCCAGCGCCAGGTGGGTGCCTCTGGCACGATGAGAGCTTTCTTCGGCATGTCGGCAGCTTCCTCGGGCTACAACCTTCAGGTCGAGTTTGACAATAGCTGCCAGGTCTCGAAGGCGAATTAGGTTTTCTAGGGGGAGGCCGAGTATGACCACCAGGCGCTTCGCACTGCTCGTGATCCTTGCTGTTGTGCTGTTTATATTTCTTGGGGCTGCGGGGGTCTACCTGCTCGTCGCCCGTGCGGGCGTTCCAACTCCAAACCCGCCAGAGTCCGGGTTGCTGCCTGCGGTCACGCAGATGGAAACAGCGACTGAGGCTGTTGAGCTGAGCACGCCGACGGGTGCTTTGCCTACACAGCCGGGCTCTGCACTCCCAACGGCTGGGTTCACGGTGACAAGCGTGCTGCCCTCACCGACATCTACAACTGCACCACCGACATCCACCGTCACCAGCACACCTCCACCCGGGTTGTGCAGCCAGCTCGATCTGCGTTTCCTCTCGGCGACGAGCACCATCACCCGCTGGCGGCTGGAGAACCGGGGCGGTCAACCGATGGTGATCTCACGCATTGAAACCACCTGGCCAACATCGAATGATGCCATCTTCAACGCGTTTCTTGATGGAAAGGTGATCTGGTCCGGCGAGGATTTGGTACCGCCCACGATCCTGACCACCTGGTTCGGAGGGGAAGCGGACCGGCAGCTGCAGGGGGTGATGAGCCTGGAGTTTTTCTTCGGCACGCAGGCCGCATCAAGCGGGTACGATTTACGAGTTCGTTTTTCGAATGGATGCGAAGTGGCAGCTGCGCGCTAGGACCTGCCCGATCAGCACAGAACGGGCAGGTCAACGTGATAGATCCAACTTAGTATTTTTTGTAATGCTGTTACGGCTCAGATCACTCCTGTGCCGGCGGCAGAACCCCTCCTCCGCTTGAACCCCCACCCATGAACTGTCGGGCCAGGATCCAGACACCGGCAGCGATGATCGCCGCTGGCAGCAGGTACTCGAAAAACTGCTCGGCGAGCAGCAGCGAAACTCCGATCACGGCCATGATGCCGCCCGGGATCAAGGCCCACCAGTTCGAGCGGTCGCGCACAAAGACGAACAGAAATGGCAGGGCGATGGCGAACATCACATACGCTGGAATCAGGCGTTCATTGAGCCCGGTTTCGCTCAGCGGGATGACCACGCTTATGCTGAGCAGGGCATAGGCCGGGATCAGCGCCCACCACTGCGTCCGGTCGCGCAGGTAAACCGCCAGGAAGGGCAATCCTATCGCAACCAGGACTCCCGTGCCGATGAGATAATCT
The DNA here is from genome assembly GCA_034430615.1 of Anaerolineales bacterium. Classification (GTDB taxonomy): domain Bacteria; phylum Chloroflexota; class Anaerolineae; order Anaerolineales; family E44-bin32; genus E44-bin32. Next base: position 2,832 of record DAOUEJ010000170.1, read on the forward strand.
GGCAGCCCCCTGGCCTCTGAGAACAGCACAATCATGGCCACGACAACCATGACATAAGCCGGGATCAGCGCCCACCACTGCCTTCGGTCGCGCAGGAAGATAAACACGAAGGGCAGCGCAACCGCCAGCAGTACATAGGTGGCAATCGCCTCACCGGCCAGCCAGTTGAAACCGACGATTGCCAACAGGCCTGCGGTTGCAAGCAGTACATAGCCCGGGATGAGCGGCCACGTGTAGGAGCGGTCGCTCAGGTACACGAGCAGCATTAGCAGCCCGGCCCCGGCGAAGATCCCCGCCCAGGCCTCGACCTGAAGCCCAAACAGGTTTTCGAGCAATGCGGCTGCACCAAAGACGATCAATAGCAGTCCCCATATCAGGGATTGTTTCCTGTTCCCACCTGTCATTGTGAACCCTCCTTTTGGTTCAGTCCTTAGTTCCCGGGTCGGGAATGTGCCGTGACCAATTAGCTCTATGGAATGCGGTTATCATCCTGTTCGAGCGCGGCCCAAATTGCGGGTAGCGCCCTCCGGGCAGCTGCCTCACCGCTGGCGATGATTTCATCAGCCCGTAAGAAGCCCGTGAAGAGGCCAATCCCTGCCGGGAGATCAGGCTGGATGAGCACCTCCGGGTTTTCTTCCTGCAAACGCAAGCGCGTTATCGCACGCGTCATGATCATGACGGTGTAATAAATATCCTGCAAGAAGGACGGCATGTGCTCGGTCTTTGCAAACAGGTTGTCATGCGCAGGATCGTCGAACCTAGGGGCGACATCGACGCCGACGGCCACACGGGCGCCGAAGCGGCGAACCAGGTCGATGGGTAAATTATTGAGCACCCCGCCATCGACCAGCTTCCGCCCCTCCCACTCCACCGCGGGAAAGATCCCTGGCAGTGCGCTGGTCGCCAGGACAGCATTGAGCACCGAACCTTGCTCCAGGTCAAATTCACGCCCGGTCTGCAGGTCTGTGGCCTTAAGCCCGAGCGGTCGCGACAAGTCTGCGAAAGTGAGATCAGATGGGGCGAATCGCTCCAGGTAGCTGCGGACGTGCTGGCCGGCCAGCAGGCCGCGACGGGGAGAGCGGATGTCGACCAACTTCATGAGCTCCCGCACGCTGGCCATATTACATGCAGCTTGCTCGAGCTCGCCCGGCGACCATCCGGCGGCGAAGGCGGCGGCGATGATGCCGCCCATGCTCGTCCCTGAGAGCGACCCAATCGGGATGCCCTCGCCTTCGATGACTTTCAGCACGCCGATGTGGGCCAGCCCGCGCGCCCCGCCCCCACTTAGAGCCAGCCCGATCCCGTGCTGCATCGGTCGCTCATTCCCCATTGGGTGAACCTCGTTCGCGGCCGCGAGTCATCCCGGCGATATCCTGCAAGCCGGAGCGGTCGATCAAGCTGAATTCTGTCCGCGTGATGTGGATCAAGGCGTCATCGGAGAGACGGTAAAGCAACCGGCAGACCATCTCGCGGGTAGATCCCACCCGGGATGCCATCTCGTCCAGTGTGAGATCGCGGGCGACAGGGCCATGATCAGGGTATTGATCGAGCAGAAGCTTGGCCAGGCGTCCGGCGACGGGCTGGAAAGCCAGGTCGTCGACGATATCGCTGGCAATCTGGACCCGGCGGATGACAAGCTGGGTCAGCGCCCAAAGGGTGTGCGGGTTGTTGAGCAGGATAGGCAGGATGGCATCCCTTTTCCACAGTGTGAGTTCGCTGTCCTGGACTGCCCGGAGCGAGACCGGCATCTTCAGGGCGCTATCGAAGAAGGACACGCCCCAGAAAACATCCCCGGGTCCCAGAGTGAGGACCAGCAGGCTGCGTCCTTCAAGCGACTCCTTGATGGCTTCCATGGCCCCGGAGGCAACAAGCATCAGATAAGGCCAGGCCTCACCGGAGGTTGTGAGAAAAGTCTTCTGGGGGATCTTGCGTGTTGTGGCGCGCGTAACCAACTGATCGAGGGCTTTATCGCTCAGTGACGAGAAGGGCTTGGTGTTTTTTAGTAAATCTTTCCTGGGAGGCATCCGTGATCTCCTGCAGTCCATTTGCAGTCTGTGCTATCAGCATGGATTCAAGCTTATCTTGGCTAGGATGACAACTCCACAGGAGAAAAGGTCGCGCATTTGCCCAAAAGCAAAGACGACCGACCCAGATTGTTCTATTCTTCACAATACGATACCGAAGCTAAACACGGAGGCAAAGATGAAGGATGCGTCTTTATCCATACGCCGCGCTATGGCTGTGCTCGCCGGACTGGTCGGGCTCTTCCTGATTGCTGGTGCACCCTGGATTGTCCAGACCTCGCTCGAGCGGGTCCTTACTGCGTTGATTGAGAAGGTGCAGTCCAGTCCCCAGTATGCCAGCGGAATCCCGCTCTTCTCGCTTTTTTACCCCTTATGGAGGGCAATTGGTTTTGTGGCCGGCGTCACCTTGCTCGGTATGGTTGTGCCGATCTTGATAGGGAAGGCTTGGACTTTTCCCGTCGCCCTGGCCGCCCTCTCCGTCCCGTCTATCAGCGGTATGTTCATGTTCCTACCCTATGTCAGTTTCGTGAAGGGTTTTCCCCTTCCGATGACAATCTCCTGGGTTGGCCTGATCGGCTTCTGGGGGTTCCTTCTCTTGCGGCCAACGGACCGCAAGCAGAAGGCAGTCGACTTGCTGACCTTCACCTTCATTGGGATGCTGGCTACCCACTGTTTCACACTTGGGATCGGCAGCCAGCGCATGCTCATAACGCGCATGGCGGCCCCGCTCTTTGATGGATTGGAGTGGTGGATCCTGACCCTTGTGGGGGAGGTGGATTGGATCGCGACTACACTGCTCATGATTTCGATCCCGCTCCTGGCCATGCGCAAGGAAAGCGGCTGGTGGCTGGCACTAATCGCTGCGCTTTCTGCCCTGCTGGTCGATCTTCCAACCCAGCTTGTCCGTATGAAGACGTTGGACTACCTGTACGGCTCACTTCTGGCGGCAGGACTGCTGGTATTCCTGCTCCTGCCAGCCTTCAGGGGGCGTCTCGTGCATGCAACTGACGATGGGGAAGGCTGAAAAGATGACCAGCGGCCGCACGCAGCGCCAGGTGCTTTTGCGATGGGCACCCGGGTTCATCTTGGCCTGCGCTTGCTTAGCAGGATGTGGAAGCAAGGCTCGGCCCGAATGTGCGACGGAAGTTGCACCGTCGGAGGGGGAGGCTGGAATTACAGACTTGGTGATCGCAGCCACGGCTTCCCCGCTTGATACCGATCAGGTCCAGATTCTATGGGAAGCGGGGCCGCACGCACGCAGCGCTGCGTTTGAAAACCCAGGCAAGGATGCGAGTTGTGCGCGCTGCCACGCGCCTGAATCCTGGACGCCGGCGGATGGTGAAATGCCCCTGAGTTGGTCGCAGGCGGGGGTAAGTCTGGTCAGCCTTACGGCCAGCGCCCAGCCAGTTTGGTCCCCCGTGGGGTGCGCCGTCTGTCACTCCGGTGATCCGGAAACGATCGAGGGTGAGATTGCCTGGCTGGATGTGCCCTCGGCACTCCTCTACAGTGCGGTGGAGACATCCACAGAGCTCTGCCAAAAGTGCCACCTTGCAGGCGAGGTTGAGGACCATCTATCGATCGTCGTCAGCGGCAGTCATCAGGAGATGAGCTGTACCGACTGCCATGCCCCCCACGACACGACCGCCAGCTGCACCGGCTCGGGTTGTCACGAGGTCTTTGCCGCAGAGTGCGAGCCGATCGAGACGCATGACAAGCCACACAAGGAGGCCTCCTGCGCCGCCTGCCACGATGCAGACGGCCTGGCCATCGACTGGAATGAGAGCGACCAGGTCTGGGACACGGTGGTCCCGTCCTCAATGGAAGGCGAGTACCGGACTTATGCCTCGCACGCCCTCATCCTGGAGGTGGCCTGTGAACGTTGTCATGAGCCGGGAAACCATCCTTGGGGTGATTCGAAGGAGTGAAGTTCGATCGGACTCCAGACATGCCTACCCGCGCGAATTGTCTTAAGGTAAAGATTATTGGCGCAACAAGTGATATCTTTCACAAGAAGAACATTGTGGATCACCACAGTGAGACCGGTTGCATGCCGGAAATCCTGCGCCCCGTGCGCACCAAGTTCTCAGGAGGTTACCTATGAACAACCGTAATCGCGTGGCCGGCTACACAGCAGCTTTCGCATCGGTAGCGATGCTGGCCGGTATCTACCTGCTCTTCATGAACTGGTACTCACAGGGCATGAATGCCGAGGCGGCTGAGCCTGGCTGCGAGATCCTGCTCAAGTACCTGATGCCAGGACTGTCCGATTTTGGCATGGTGGCAGGTGTGCTCTACGCGGTCAGTGCGTACGGCTTTTTCACCTCGCGCGGTTGGGCTTTCCCGCTCGTCGTGGTGGGCAACATTCTTGCTCTCCAGGCGAGCTGGTTCATTAATGTGCCCTTCATGGCCGCAGGATTGCCGCCTGTGTATTTCATTCTCTTCTGGCCCAATCTTGCCCTGTATTTCTTCCTGATGCGGTATATGGGCCAGCTGCCCTGGAACCGGATCCTGGTCGGACTGTTGATGGGCATGGCTTTCATCTTCTGCTTTATGAATGGCGTCGCCAGCTTGAGCCGCATCATCACGATCGGTAAGCAAATCTTTGTCTTTGTCCAGCGCTTGAACTGGATTGCCTTCATCGGTTGGGGTTTCGCCACGGCTGGTTTCCTGCTGCGGCCGAAGGAGTGGGTGCGGGTCGTGGGTATTGCTTCTGGCTTGCTGGAAGTGATCGTTGGCATCCCGCTCGTCATCGCCACGACGATCAGCCTGGGCCGCTTCTCGCTCTTCTCCTTCGGGCCGATCTCCTGCCTGATCCTGGTTATCCTCCTGGTCTGGCCGGGGGTGTGGGAGAGGCTGACCAAGCAGGGTGCAAGCCCGCAGGCCAGCCCGCAAGCGCAGGTTATGCCGAGCAGCGCCTGATCCTTTGTGAACACGAGTGGGGGTCTGAAGGCTTAGAAGGGTACCTGACAGCCCAGCGAGAGCACCTTCGACATACCCCAGATCCAGGATTGAACCCGCTGAGTATCGGGTTCAATCCTGAGCGGGGTAGGGTCAGATGGATGAGGAAAGAACATGAAAGCACGTCTTCACTACATCTTCCAATCGACCAAGGGTCTCGTGCTGCTGGCGATCGCCATGATCTCGATCGTCACCGCCATCTGGGGCATGCTCTCCGGGCCGCTGGCCGAATGGGGGTTGGATGATTTTCTCGTCTCGATGACGGGGATGAAGCTTATTCCAGCCGAACGTGAAGCTCGCATTATCATGCTCTACCACTCGATTTCGCTTGCAGTCGTGGCGATCGAAACTTATCTCATCACCAGCTTGATCTCGATGAAATCCCACGAGCGTTCGTTGATCAACGGTACGATCACCTTCGGCTACCTGATCACGATGATCTGCGGGTTGACCTTCGCCTACTTTGGTCAGAATTTCATACTCCACGGGCTTTTCCTGTTTGGCAACTCGCTGGTCTTTTTCGCTGGCTTGCTGCTGATGCTGGCGCTGTGGCCCTGGCGCGACGAGTACAGGATCCAGGACGAGGGTCTGGCCAGGACCCAGCGAGGCCTTGACCTGGAGCGGGTGGCCTTCTTTACCATGGCCGTCGCTACGCTCGGATCGTCCTTGTTCGGAGCGGTGACCGGATCCTATTGGGGCAACGGGCACGAGACCTTCCTAGCGGAGGACCTGATCCGCGAGCCCCACAAAACCTACCTGCAGAAATCGATCATCGGCCACCTGCACATCATGCTGACGCTGATCGGCGTGGCGATCACCTTGATCGTCGGGCGCTGGCAAGAATTCAGGGGTCGGCTGCACAAGATCGCCATGCCGATGATGATCTTTGGCACCATCGTAATCTCGCTCGGCGCGTGGTCGGTGGTGCTTTTCGAATGGGCTCATTGGATCATCTACGGGGGTTCGGTTCTGGTCATGATGGCCGCGCTGTTCTTCGTCATCTTCAGCTGGGATAAGCTGATCAGGACAGGGATGGCCGAGCGTGGCACTCAGAAACGCCGCTTCGGGGATAAGCTCCGGGTCCTTCTCCGCGACCCGCTGCGGTTTGGCGTTGGCTGGCAGATGGTCTTTATGAACTTCACCGTGAGCGGGATCGGGATCTTTATGGCGGTCAAGCTGGACGAGATCTTCCGGGTATGGCCGGCTCGAGAGGAACGCATCGAGCTCACCGGCCACTGGCACATCCTTGCCGGGATCATCGCCACGATCATCCTGCTCTATTATGCTGACCTGGCCGGGTTGAAAGGCAGGCTGCGGCGCTGGTTTGGTTGGCTGGTCATCGTCGGGTCGGACCTGGCATTCGGTGCGGTGACAGTGTTTGAGATGAAACGGCTCTTCGTCAGCGAGTCGCTGCAGCAGCCGGTCGTGAATTGGACGATGCTGCTGAGCGAGATCGGGCTGGCGATCGTCCTGATCGTGCTTGCGACTTTGATGATCTGGCGTCTGGCTGACCTCTTCAAACGCCGCGGGCGCTGGAAGAAAGAGGCCGAGGCCAGCAGTCATGCAGGCTGGGGACCTGAGAGCCGGGACGGTTTTATCTTCGGGACCGTCGAAACGAACGACCAGGAGGTAGGCTGATGAAAAAGGG
>DAOUEJ010000171.1:0-1847 GCA_034430615.1 Anaerolineales bacterium
GTAGTAGTGCATCGAAAGATAATCTACATGCTCCCAGGCGAATTCAAGAGCGATGCGGTCCCACTCGGGATAGGTCGGCATGAGGTCGTTAGATGATCCACACAGGATCGTTTCGATGGTTTGGTCCTGCCATTTCATCATCTTGGCGGCTTCCAGGGCTTTCTTGCCATAATTAACGGCATCCAGATGGCCAATTTGCCAGGGACCATCCATCTCGTTGCCAACACACCAGTAATGCACATTGTGTGGTTCGCGGCATCCATGGCTGGCACGTAGATCCGACCAATAGGTTCCATTCTGCACATTACAGTATTCAACCAGTTCGGAGGCTGACTGGATGGTGCCTGTGCCCATATTAACTGCCAGCATGGGGACTGCATCGATGGCAGCACAAAACGTCATGAATTCGTTAGTGCCGAATTGATTCGTCTCAGTAGACTGCCAGGCCAGCTCGCGACGGCGTGGACGCTGTGCTTTGGGCCCTACGCCGTCAAGCCAGTTGTAGCCACTCAGAAAATTGCCGCCTGGATAGCGAATCGTGGTGTAGGCTTGATCGCGCAACGCCTCCAAGACATCCTTGCGCAGCCCGCGCTCATCCGCATGGGCTGACTCGGGATCGTAAATCCCCTCGTAGATGCAGCGCCCCATATGTTCAGCGAATCCGCCAAACAGCAAAGGCGAGATGGTGGCAATCGTTCGATTGGTGTCTAAAAAGATCTGCGCTTTTGTTGTTGACATTTCAGAACCTTTCGTTGTGAAATTCGTTCGGAGGGTACCAGCAGTGGGCGTGACCCATAACTGATATTCTCGGGATCTTGTGATGGTGATGAGTTTTTATTGACCAGCCATACCAGTCATCGTGATAACCCTGATGATCCTGCGCTAGAAGAAGGCGTAGAACAGGAGTACCGGCGTTGAACCGCTATGAAGGTAGGGTAAGCTGATACTCGATAGGGGTCATGTTTGTTTTCCTGGCAAGGTCTGCTCTGGATTCTCTGTGTACAGGTAACACTTTACCGTCCGCCGTTCAACCTGCACATCCGGTGGATTCGCCTCGCGGCAGATATCCATCACCTGTGGGCAGCGACCTGCAAACTTGCATCCCACCCGACCGTATTCTTTTACCTCCGTCGTTCCAAGCTCAATATGCTTGGCCCAAGACTCTCTTTCTTTTAGCGTGGGTTCAGGCACTGATTCCTTGAGGAGTTTCGTATAGGGATGGAAAGGTCGGTCCAGAACATCCTCTACCGGACCGGATTCGACGATAAAACCCCGCAGCATGATCCCGATGCGGTCGCTGATGTAGTAAGCTGTCGCCAGGTCATGCGTGATGTAAATGACACTCACTTTCTGTTCATCCCGAAGCTCGCGGAACAGATTGACGATTTCCATACGTAACGAGGCATCGACCATAGAGACGGGCTCATCGGCAAGGATCAACTTAGGCTGTGAGATGAGGGCTCGTGCGACCGAGACACGCTGGGTTTGCCCACCGGAAAGCTCGTGAGGATAGCGCCTGCTCACTTCTTCCAGCGACAATCCCACGTTCCGGAGAGCATCCTCGACAACATAGGCGGCAGCTCGACGATTAGGCGCCATCCCGAAATTCAAGGCGGTATCAAACAGGTAAGCATCCACCCTACGCAGAGGGCTGAAGGTTTCAAATGGGTTCTGGAAAACCGGTTGTACCTTCCTCATGAACTCTTTGAACTCGAATCGTTTGCGGATCGTTGCCAGATCGCGCCCTTCAAACAAAACCTTGCCCCGTGTCGGTTCAAGATCACGCAGGAGCAGGCGAGAGAGGGTAGTCTTGCCGCTGCCGCTTTCACCTGCCAGAGTAAATATCT
>DAOUEJ010000172.1:0-1836 GCA_034430615.1 Anaerolineales bacterium
AAAAGCGCCGCTGCCCATTGTGCAATGCTCCCCCCACCCAGGAGTGAGACGATTCCTGCCACAGCAATCATCGTCCCGGCCGCACCGAACAACTGGACCGCATTGGCCAGTCGATCCGAGCCCGATAGCACAGTCGAGTTCAAGACGATCAGCTCAGTGAAATACGGGCGAGTGTTCTGGTTGTTGTAGATGGCCGGAAAATGTGCAAGGCTTTGATTCTGGATCCATTGGAGTACCCGCGGCATATGATATTGCATGACATCCACATTGTTGGCAGGTGCAACGAGGCCCACAACGAAGAGTAGTGCCAGGAGGCTGGCAACGCAAGCTAACAGGACCCAATCCAACTTCAGGAGATGGGAAAGAATTTCTCGTACTCGATGCCAACCGACGAGAAGCCACCCGCGCCTCCCTCCGAAATAGGCCAGCACCAGGACAATGAAACCCCAGGACGTCGAGAGCCAGGGAGAGTTGATCCTCGATATCGCACTGAGTGTCTCTGTGAGGAGAACCAGGATCGTACTGAAGGCGACCAGCGAGCTCAGCACACCGACATAACGTGATCCGTTGACCCCTGGGTGTTTCTGATCCACCAGGAAGAAAAGGAGCAGTAAGAAGAAGGCAATTGGGAGGAGCAGTACAGCGAAAGAGAATAATGACATTCCTGCCTCAGAGATCCAGGTTCCGCCCTGGATCAGGAAAAGGTCGCCGAATTGTACCTAAACAATCATTTCTTTGTTTGTGAAGATGTCATAGGATGTACGCATGACAGGTACTGTGGTCTAAAGACGAGACCACAAATGAAAGTATTCCTTGCATGGCGATCCTGAAAATCCGGGGGTTGAAATCAATTTAGCGAGGATCGTGAACCGCTGATCGACTTGATAGGCCAGCGATTCAAGCAGTTCGCCCAGCCACCGTTCGCCGTTGTACGATGCTAAAAGGATATCAATCATCTCAAAGTTTGAGTACCGCCTTTACTACTATGAATGTTGCCTGCTCGAGTTATGTGCTAATGTTCGCGATCGTACAACCCGAGATCTCAATCCATTCATCATGGCTGCCTGAGAAGAAAAAGCTGTATCTGACCGTAATCCACCTTCAGCGGTATGCCATCCACGCTCTCCATGCCCTGGCACTGTGTGCATATAATTGCGCAAGGACTGTAATCTGGCTCGAGATACCGCTCCAGAGCCGGCTCGGTGCGGATGAAGCGAAGCTCCTCGCCGCTTTGCGGGGCGTTTAGAAGCCACCAGAATGTGTACTCTAGATCCTCATGATACAGCCAAAGCCCAACCTTCATGCAGTTTGCCCCTTCGATCAACCCGGTTACACGCGGGTATTCGTCCAGATTGCCCGGATTGAGAGCGAAGAGAATCTCGGCAGGTTCGGTGGTGAAAATGCTCCCCACACGCGTCGGCCAGGGCGGCATGCCGATCAGCGGGCGCATGTTGCTGATCAAGAGATAAGGAAGCGTATAAATCAGGAGGCCCAACATCGTCAGATTCCTGATCCCTCCCTTCCGGATGCGTCCGACCATAATACCGACGAGGGGTGCACCCATCACAAGATAGGCAAGCTGGTAGCGGATGCTGTAGACCACAGTGACATGCCCAATAAAGGCCAACAGGCTGAACCCAACCAACGCGCTGGCGCCATAACCAGCCAGAAGTCTGTTCTCCTTTTTCCGTCCTAACAACCAGCAGAAAAGGGTGCTCAACAAAACGGCGAGTAAGTGCAGCGGGCTCCCGGCCAGATTCTCCTGGTTCCATGCGATCGCTTCCAACGAGCCAATATACTGCGTGGTAAAGGGTCCCGAAATTCTGCTCAATATCC
>DAOUEJ010000173.1:0-3391 GCA_034430615.1 Anaerolineales bacterium
CACCCACAGGTCCAACCTTGAGCTGGCTGGTAGGTTGGGTCTTCCTATTCGCATTGGCAGTTCCCCTGGGGTGGTTTATCACGGCTCCGATTGCCGCGCTTCTGCTTCCGCTATCAAAAGCGATTTCAACGATCGGCTCTTACACGGACAACAGCGGCGAAATTGCCCAGGCTGTTGGATTATTTGTAGGCTTCGGACTTACGACAAGTATCTTCCAGTGGCTGCTGCTGCAGAAATTCCTTCCCACTGCCCAGCGCTGGATCCCGGTTTCCCTGGTTGGATGGTTTATTAGTGGCCTGGTGCTGCTTTTCGGAACCCACCTGACCAAGGATTGGGGATTGTCGACCACACTTTCAGTAGCCCTGGCAACCCTATCGCATGGAATGATCCTGGGCAGCGCACAAATGCTGTACTTGAGGAGGGTCCTCCCACACGCAGGGTGGTGGCCGGCGATCACGATCCTTGCGTTCCTAACATTGCTCCTTGTTGGACGCAGCGCTACAAACCTGGTCGAAATCTTGATGATCGTCGGTCTCCCGGGTCTTATCTCAGGTGTCGGGATGAGGATGCTGATTGCCCGCGACCCCAGTCTTACAGGCCACCCGGTTGTACCCCTCACTCTCAAATTCAAAAACAATCTGAACTGGAAAATATTGGGTGCTGCGCTTCTGGGAGTAGCTTTCGCTTTCTTACTGGGGACCTGGGGGTTCGCCAAGTCACAGCTTGCGTTGGCCAAGGATCAAGGCATCTACGCCTCACCGGAGGAAGCTATCTTAGCACGCGCTAACCTTGGCTGGGGACAAGCCCAGGTGATCGGAATTGAGAATGTCCACGCTGGCCCGAACTATCATGATGGTTCTTTGCCCCATGTTTGGTTCGGAGGCGCAGATGTTTACCTCGACCGGGTTCCCGAGGGTGGTCGTTGGGATCACTACGCAATTGGATCCTATTACCTTCATGTTGATCAGGGTTGGGTGCATGTTCCGGAAGGAGCGCTCCCAGAGTATATCGGTTGGGTGATGGCTCTCTACGGGCTGGAGGGCGCTCGTAGGTAGCGCTGATCCCATATCCGAACCAAATCGGATCCATGTGATCTGGTTCAAATGCTTCGGGTTCCGCTTAGAACTTGAGCACCCCGCAATACGAGCGCTTCAATTAGTCAGAGATTAGTGCACTTCCAAGCTTCGGGGTGTACGAGACTCCCCCCTACGGCCCCGGCTCAACCTCCACGTAGGCCGTCATTCCCCAGCGCACGCTCTCCGGAAAACCGCCCCCGATCTGCACTTCCACCAGGTAATTCACGCCGGTACCCGGATCCGCCTTGGAGGCGATATAGCTCAGCGTTCCCTGAAGCTCCACATCAGGCAGCGCGTCAAAGGTGACCGTTGCCGAATCGCCAACCGCGACCCGGGCGACATCGATCTCGTTCAAATCGGTGGTCTCCACGATCAGCTCACTCAAATCCGCCAGCAAAACGATTGGCTGGCCCGGACCGATGAATTCACCCGCTCGGATGTATACATCGGACACCGTGCCGGCGAAGTCCGCCCGCAGCTCGGTATCGGCCAGCGCGCTCTCGGCCGCAGCCACGGCTGCTTTCCCATTATCAAGCCTGGCCTGCGTAAGTTCGACCGCCTCCGGATCGGGGCCGTTTTCTACCTTAGCAAACTCCTTTTCCGCCGCCGCCAGCTGCGCCTTTGCCTGAGCTAGCTCGGCATCCTGGATGGCCTGATCGATCTCGGTCGGAGAGCCCAAGTACCAGTTCAGGTTGCGCTGGATCGAATCGCGCTGCTTCCTGGCGGCGATCAGGTTGGATAGGGCCAATGCTTTGCCTGCTTCACCACTGGCATGATCATAGACTTGCTGCGCCCGGTCCACTTCTTCATCCGCTAGCACCAGGTTCGCCTCGGCTGCGTCGATCGTGTCCCCACTCGCCCGGTACCCCGGCTGCAGAACCTGCCAATCGTATTCAGCATCTTCGAGCGCATCACGCGCGTGTGCCAGCGCTAATTGAGCCTGGGTCGTGACCAGATCGGCGTTCTCGAAGAGCGCATCATAGGCCTGCTGGGCGCTGATCAGTTCAAGCTGCGCCGCTGTGAGCGAGGCCCGCACCTGATCGACGCTGCCCAATTGCACCAGCACCTGGCCTGCGTTGACCTGATCACCGCGCTCCACCAGCACCTCCCGCACCAGCCCCCCACCCGGAAAGCTCAGCGTCGCCCAGCGGGCCGGCTTTACCATGCCGGTGGCGCTGACGGCGGGCACAAAATCAGCCAGCGGGTCGCTGCCAGCCAAAGCTGTTGTGGCCTGATCCGTCCCTGAGCAACTGACCAGGACGAACGCCATGGCGAGCACTAGTAGGTACCGGGTTGGGAAGTGTCTGTCAACTTTCATTGATCTATCTCCTGAATTTCTTGCATGCTACGGTGCACCCGAACCGGCTGCACCTGGATTTACCGATAATCGGCGGAACGCCGGTGAAGAGGCTGGTCCGTACTTTATTCATAGGCCAGCACTTCCTGGATGGTAAGCCGGGCGGCGTTGCGCGCCGGTACAATGCTGGCAAACAAGGAAAGCACGATTACCATCCCCAACCAGATGAAGACCCCCAGCGGCGTGAACTTGAGGATCATCTGCGAGCCCATCATCGCCTCACCGATGATGCGCAGCAGAAACGCGCTGATTGGGAAGGAAAGCCCGATGGCCAGGACCCAGGTAATCATCCCGATGATCAAGGCCTCGACCACGACCGATTGGATGACGACGAAATCCACCGCACCGATGGCACGCATCACGCCGATCTCGCGCGTGCGCTCGAGTACGTTCATCCCCATCGTCCCCGTCAGCCCGATGCTGCCCACAAAGGCAGTCAGCAAAGCCATGATTAAAAGGAAGACCACCAGGATATTGATCGCTTCTGTGCTGTCCTGGCGCATGACCTCCCCGGTGATGACATTGCTGACGTTAAAGCCGCGATCGATGAGATAGGCATCGATCCCCAGGCTGAGTGCCCTCAGAACGGCAGGATCATGGGATTCTGTGATGATTTTGACCGAGGCGGATTGGTTGGGAAGCTTGACCAGCTTGGAAACCTGGCCGAAATCTGCATAAGCGATGGGGTCGCCCAGCATGCTCACGAAGCGAAATACACCTACCACCTGCCAAGGCCCCTCACGGTTGCCCGGGACTTTTATCATCAGGGTATCTCCTGGCTTTAGCTCCGGGTACCACTCATAGATCGAATCCGATACCACAAGCGCGTCATGCTCACCGGGATGGATCCAGCGCCCAGCAACCAGATCGGGGTTGAGCAGGAAGGTGTCGCTTGGGGGAGCGATGAGCGAAAGGTTGACTAATACTTCGTCATTCTCATCCAGGATCTCACCACCTG
>DAOUEJ010000174.1:0-43813 GCA_034430615.1 Anaerolineales bacterium
CTGCCGGTATCCGCCTGTCAGGATATCCTCGATCACAGCCAGGTCCAGGTCGCGATTTGCCCGTACCCAGCGGCGTTCCACTTCCAGGATCTGTGAAGCCGTTGGCTGCGATATTTACATTTCACTCCCGGATGCTCGATGCTTCCTGAAAAGTCGTGGTTTAGCTGCAAATGGCAGGCTGTGTGCGAGACAGCGCATACCCAGCACGCGACCAAGGACACGCAGGACTCAGGATCGTTCAGCGCAATGAACGCGGGTTTTTCTTGGTGAGGCGTGTCGCGTAGTAACCCAGACCTGCAGCGGCGAATAGGAGCAGAGCGCCCACCAGGCCGAGCAATGCTGATCGTCCTCCACTACCGGTCCCATTCGATAGACCGGCGCTGGGCTGGGCGCCAAACTGCAGGTACTTGATATCCCCTGGATTCAGGCTCACGCCCACGTTTAAACCTGTTGTCGGGTTATAGCCTGCTGGAACCGCAGCGCTGACGTTGTAATCAGCGTTGGTCAGGTCTTCGAAGCAGAACCCGCTCGGATTGAGCTCAAGATCCAGGGTTTTGGTGGCGTATTCCGCGGCGAGCGAGCCGCCGAAATTGACGATGCTGATCTGCCCGCCCGCAAGCGCTGGTTCGCCGCTATCCAGCCGGCCATCACCATCCACATCCTCAAACAGCAGCACGCAAATCGCGCCTGTGCCTACTGTTGGTGTGGCGGTAGCCGCAGGCACCGTCGCAGTCGTGAGGAATGATGCTGGAGCACCTGTGGGCTGGACCGGCCCTCCGACTCCCAACTCGAGCTGCATGCCCGGAATGATGAAATCGCCCGGCTGGATCCTATTCAGCGCCATTAACTGCTCCAGGCTTATGCCGGCAAGGGCAGCGATACGCCAGAGTGAATCGTCGACCTGGACGGTGTATAGGATGCGGCCGTCAGGCCCGGGTGTGGGGGTTGGGAAAGCCGTCGGCTGTGCATACGGAGCGGGCTCGGCCCCGGCGAACGCCAGGGGAGCCACGAGTAAAACTGCCAGGCAGGACCCGGCCAACATGAGATACCGGAGGGTTTTCATACGCTGCAACATACTTCCTGGGAGGATTATAGCCCGTTCGAAGGAGAGGGTATAGTCCCGAGCGGTCAAGCGCCTGACCGTCATACACCCAACAAAACGACACGAACCCTATTAGGGCTGTGCTATACTCGCCTCGGAGGCCTGCATGCCGCTCGATCTCATCCTCGGAGCTCAATGGGGCGATGAAGGCAAGGGGCGCATCACCGATGCGCTTGCCGGGGAAGCGGATATCGTGATCCGTTTCAACGGGGGTGATAATGCCGGGCACTCAATCACCGTCGGTGATGATCTCCTCAAGCTGCACCTGATCCCCTCCGGAATCTTGCACCCGAACACGCACTGCGTCCTTGCTGCAGGGATGGTCATCAACCCACAAACCCTGCTTGAAGAACTCAACCAGCTCAGTGCGCGAGGGCTGGACGTTTCACCCAACCGGATATCCATCTCACCTGCTGCCCATCTGATCACACCGCTCCACCGTTTGCTCGATGGTGCGGATGACGCTCGCCGGGCTGCCCCGATCGGGACAACCGGCCGTGGGATTGGACCCGCCTACATGGACAAGTCTGCCCGGCGCGGCCTGCGAATGGGTGAACTGCGCAGCTGGGATACCTTCTCCTCACGCCTGCAAGCTCACATCGACCACTCAAACCGGCTGCTCGAGGAGATTTACGCGCAGCCAGGAGCGGACGGCCTTAACCTGCTCGACTCCTTCAGAGCGTTCGCCGAGAGACTCACGCCCTATATCGCACAGGTCGAAGCTCACATCACCACCTCGCTTGAGCAGGGCCGGTCCGTCCTGGGTGAAGGCGCTCAAGGAACGCTGCTGGATCTCGACCACGGCACCTACCCATTCGTCACCAGTTCCCATCCGACAACAGCTGGCGCTCTGGCGAGTATCGGGGTCGGTCCAGCCTACTTGCGGCGCGTCATCGGCGTCGCCAAGGCCTTTCAAACGCGAGTGGGCGAAGGTCCATTCCCAACAGAGTTGAAAGGATCGCTCGCTGAACGCCTGCGAGGGACCGGCGAACATGCCTGGGATGAATTTGGGACCACAACCGGCCGGCCGCGCCGCTGTGGGTGGCTGGACGGCATCCTGCTGCGCTACAGTTCACGCGTGAACGGCTTCACCGAGCTGGCCATCACCAAATTGGACATCCTGAGCGGCCTCCATGATCTCCAGCTCGCCAGCCAATATTCCTTCCAAGGGGATGTTTATACGAATTTGCCCTGCACGCCTTCCGAATTGGCTGCCTGTGAACCCGTGTATGAATGCCTCCCGGGATGGAAGTCTGCGCTGACCGGCGCAGAGCACTGGGAAGATCTTCCGGACACTGCTCGCGCGTACGTTCAACGTATCGAGGAGTTAACCGGGCTTCCGGCAACCATGCTTTCGATTGGCCCCGAGCGCGATCAGCTCATCAAACGAGCTACTGTGTAGGCTGCCACCTTCCCGGCTGTTGGCCTCGGTTATAATCCCGCCATGTTCAAAAACCGTGCAGGTTGGAAAGTCTGGTTTCTGGTTGTACCGGGTCTCGTGCTGGTGTTGGGCCTGCTGGCTTATCAGACACCCTTCGTGCAGGAACGCCTCGGTTGGCGGGTATCTGAACTGCAAGCCCGTATCAAATACGCAATCAATCCACCGGAAGAAGCCGTATTTACGCCCAACCCGACCGTGGCCGCGATGGTCGAAAGCACGCTCGCGGCATTTACACCCACCCCGACTCCCAGCCCGTCACCTGGGCCAACGGCGATCCCGACGCAAACACCGACCCCGACCACTGTACCAACCACGATCCCTGATCAGGTTCAGTTGACCGGAGTTCGTCACGAATACCAAAAGTGGAACAACTGCGGTCCAGCCAACCTCTCAATGGCGCTCTCGTTCTGGGGATGGGATGGCACCCAGAAGCCGATCGCTGCTTTTGTCAAACCCAACCCACGCGACAAAAACGTGATGCCTTACGAGCTGATGGACTTCGTCACCGAGGGCACCAATCTGCAGGTGATTTCACGTGTGGGCGGTGATCTGACGCTCCTCAAGCAGCTGATCGCAGCCGGTTTCCCGGTCATGATTGAGAAGGGTTTTGAAGGACCGGGCTTCGATGGTTGGATGGGGCACTATGAGGTCGTGACAGGCTACGACGAGGCGCGCCAGCGGTTCACGGTGCAGGACTCTTATATCATGCCCGATCTGCCGGTCAGCTATGCCGATATGCAGGCCTACTGGCGCCAGTTTAACTACCGCTACATCGTCATCTATCCACCCGATCGTGAAGAGGGATTGTTTGCCATCCTCGGACCCCAGGTCGACGAAACGGCCAACTATGAGTATGCTGCCCAGCTTGCCTCCGATGAAATCTTCCAGCTCAGCGGACGTGATCTGCTTTTCGCCTGGTTCAACCGGGGGACAAGCCTGCGGCTGCTCCAGGATTACGGCGGAGCGGCCAACGCCTACGACGAGGCTTTTGCCATTGATGCACAGCTTGCCATCTCGGATCCGGAGCACCGGCCCTGGCGCATCATGTGGTATGAGACCGGTCCATACTGGGCTTATTACTACACAGGCCGCTACTATGATGTCCTCAACCTGGCGAATTTCACAATCGAGAACATGAGTGAACCGGCGGTCGAAGAGAGTTTTTACTGGCGGGCACTCGCGCGCGAGGCGTTGGGTGATCTCGACGGCGCGATCACCGATTACCAAAAGGCGCTGAAATGGCATCCGGACTGGGAACCAGCGCTAGCCCAACTCAACCGGCTGGGCGTTGGTGTGTGAGCAGCGGGTGACTGCGGCGGAAAATTCCACACAACCGGTCAACACCGGCGCAGGCGTCGCTCGCTCGACGCTGGTCGTCATGGCCGGCCTCGGCGCCTCGATCGTGGTCGGGCTCATCCGCCAGCGCGTGATTGCGCTCAAGTTCGGGACGAGCGCTGACCTTGATGCGTTCACCGCCGCTAACGGCATCCCCGAACTTCTCTTCACGATGCTTGCCGGCGGGGCGCTGGCTTTTGCATTCATTCCCGTCTATGCGCGCCTATTGAAAGATAAATCGACCGATCCTTCCAACATGCTGCTCAGCCGGGTGATCAATTCAGTGCTGCTCCTGACCGCTGGCGCCTCGGTCCTAATCTCAATCATCGCTCCTACACTGACCGGTGCGCGTTGGGGGATCGCACCCAACTTTCCACCGGCCGTCCAAGCGCTCACCGTCGAACTGATGAGGATCCTCCTGCTTTCCACGCTGATCTTCACCGCCAGCAGCATCCTCACCGGCGCATTGCATGCCCACCAGCATTTCCTGCTGCCGGCACTCGCGCCCACGATGTACAGCCTGGGCATCATCGCCGGCGCATGGTTCCTCGAACCTACCCTCGGGGTGCATGGGTTGGCGTGGGGGGCCGTGCTCGGCGCCAGTCTGCATCTCGCCATCCAGCTTCCGGCCGCACTTTACTTCCGCATCCGCTGGCGACCGAGCCTGGGATGGGGTGATACCCACCTGCGGCGGGTGGCCGTCCTGATGGCGCCCCGCGTGATCGACTTATTGATGGCGCGCGCCAGCATCGACTGGATCAACGCAAATCTCGGATCTGGTTTGGGCGAGGGTCGAGTTTCTGCGCTGCGCTACGCCTTCCAGTTGATGAACACACCCTGGACGCTGATCGGCACGGCGATCGGGATTGCCGTATTCCCGACGCTGGCGATTCTGGCTGCCAAGGATGACGCGCGCGCTCAGCGCGAAGCCTTTAGCGGCGCGCTGCGAGCCATCTTAACCCTGGCCCTGCCGGCAGCTGTCGCATTGTTGGTCTTCGGCCGCCCGGTGATCGTGCTCCTCTTCCAGGGTGGGGAATTCACGGCTGAGAGCACCCAGCTTGTGTTCTTCGCACTTCAGTTCTATATCCTGGCTTTGATCAGCCAATCCGTCCTGGAGGTCGTCGTGCGTGCCTTCGCCGCCCGCCAGGACACAATTACGCCACTGCTGGTCTCGTTCTTCACGACCGGTTTAAACGTCTTCCTAGCTGTAAAGCTATCGCAACCAATCGGCGCAGGAGGCCTGGAACACGGAGGGTTGGCGCTGGCGAATGGCATTGCGGTCGGGATCGAAGCGTTGATTGGTATTTTTATCTTGCATCGGCGCTGGCGGGCGGTCGATGGTCGGCGGATCATTCTGGATGCCGGCAAGGCCGCACTGGCGGCAGCAATCATGGGTTTGGGTCTTATCCTTTTCCAGAGGGCTGTCGAACCAGGACAACTCACCTTCCTGCTTGTCGGGGGCGCACTTGGCTTGCTAATCTACTTCGGCCTCGCATTAGCCCTTGGCATCAAGGAGATTCGCACCTTGCCAGGGGCGGTGCTGGCTGGCTTCCGCCAGCGAGCTCCACGTACGAATTGATTCATTTTCCAGGAGTATTCGTGATGCGTTGTTTATCCTCCGTAGGGGCAGGGTAAGCCTAATAAATGAGGTACAGGGGCGCACCTCGGTACGCCCAACGGAGATTGAAAAAGATGCCACTTCCCTTTATAGGGTTAATATGAAAAAGAGGCTTCCCGGCCGGGAAGCCTCTTTCAGATTCGTGATCGGATTGTCTTATTCCTTCACGTAGGGTTGTCCATCCGCTGCTGGCATCTGACTACGCCCCACGACGCCAGCCAGGACGATCATCGTCACTAGGTAAGGCGCCATCAAAAGGAAGTGGGAAGGGATGTTCACCCCCAGGATCGCCAATTTCGACGAGAGCGAGTCAGCGAAACCGAACAGCAACCCGGCGCCAAAGGAACCGAACGGGGTCCAGTTTCCGAAGATCATCGCTGCGAGTGAGATAAATCCGCGACCGGCAGTCATGAATTCATCAAAACGACCGACTGAGCCAATCGTGAAGTAGGAACCGGCGAACCCGGCCATCATCCCGCTCAAAATCACCGCCATGTAGCGCGTGCGGAATACGTTGATCCCCAACGTATCGGCAGCCTTGGGATTCTCGCCAACCGACCGCATCCGCAATCCCCAGCGGGTATAGAACAAGGCCACCTGCATCAAAATCAGGAATATGAACATGGCATAGACGAAAAGATTATTGTTAAAAAGGATCGGCCCCAGGATCGGAATCTTTGACAGTAGCGGGATCTCGAAGGGTCTGAAAATACCAGGATTATTCAATGCCTGGTATTTCTGCATGAAGCTTTGAGACACAAAGGCGGTGATGCCGCCGGCGAAGATATTGATCACCACGCCGGAAATGATCTGGTCTGTGACGTATTTGATAGATAGAATGGCATGCGCCAGTCCCAACAGCGCACCGGTAAGGATGCCGGCTAACAATCCCACCCATAAACTTCCCGAAAGGCTCCCGGCAAGGGCCGAAACCAAGGCGGCGGCAAGCATCATGCCCTCGATGGCGATGTTGACCACCCCGGCACGCTCACTAAGCACACCTGAAAGCGCCCCCAATGTGAGCGGAACCGCTTTGCTCAGCGTCGTATTGAGCAATCCCGCCAGGTTGAGGGAGCTACCGGCAGCAGCCCAGGTGAGGAAGGCGAAGATGAAGAAGCCCGCCACTAAGCCCAGGATGAGATTGGTCTGGTGGCCGAAGCCGCGAACGAGCTGAACACCACCAAAGAAAGCACTTACAAGGGCGAGTAGGTTCAGCGTCGCCAGGGTTGGCACTTGCCAGTCTGGTAAATTTGAATCGATGCCCCCGGGTGCCAGGTTGAAGATGGTGGTCAGGCCTGTATCTGTACTGCGTCCAAAGAAGAACCATATGGCTGCAGCCAGGAGCAAGAAGACGATCCCCATAACACGCTGACGGGTTGGAGATATAACTTCGATTTCACGTCGCAGGGTTGTAGTCGCCATCGATCAGTCTCCTCCCCATCCACGAATACTGACGCCTTCTTCATCCACAGGTACCCGTAAGCGGTAGATCGTGCGGATGATCGCTGGAGCTGCGATGAAGACCAGGATGAAAGCTTGCATGACGGTGATAATGTCGATCGGTATCTGGGCGACAACCTGCATACGCGTCGCTCCGTTGCGCAGGGTGCCGAACAACAAGGAAGCCAACACTACGCCCAAGGGATGGCTCTTGCCCAACAGAGCCAGGGCGATGCTGTCGAAACCATACCCCGAAGAAAACGCCTGCGCCAAGTTGTGGTTGAGCCCCAGAACTTCATTGGTGCCCGCTAGTCCTGCCAGTGCACCGGACAACGACATCGCCAGCACCGTGCTGTTGACGATGTTTATGCCGGCATAGCGGGCAGCATGTGGGTTGAAACCCACCGATCGCAGCTCAAACCCCCATTTCGTTCGGAAGAGGAACCAGTAGACCAGCCAGGCAACGCCAAGTGCGATGAAGAAACCCAAGTGGAACCGGATAGGAGCAGCGAAAAATTTTGGCAGTCTGGCGCTGTCAGCGATCGTTGGGCTAACCGGGCTGAACGAATCGGGACGCTGCATGGGGCCGGTAAGCAGATAATCGGCAAACCTGAAAGCGATGTAGTTCATCATGATCGTGTTGATCACTTCGTGCCCGCCAGTCTTCGCCTTCAGCCAGCCCGGAATGAAGCCCCACAGCGCACCTCCCAGCGCACCGGCCAAGAGCGCCAGCGGAATGTGGATGATCGCCGGCAAACCTGTGATCGAGTAGCCGATAAATACAGAGAAGATCGCGCCGACCCACAGCTGTCCCTCGGCACCGATATTGAAGAGTCCCGCTCGGAAGCCCAGCGCGACAGCCAGGGCGCCAAAGATGTATGGTGTGCTCGCGGTCAGGCTTTCCATGATGGGATTGAAGGCCCGCCGGATCTCGAGCCCGTCGCCGCTTTGAAGGGCAGCCGCGATTTTAGCAGGATCACCGATCGATCCCGAGAAGAGCGCCCCGTAGGCGATACGCGCCTCATTCCAGCCGGCCTTGATCGCTTCAAACGGCGATACCCCCCAGGTCGTATAGAAACTCTCCGATGTGACCGCGATCAGGATCGCTCCAAGAACCAGGCCGCTGAAGATCGCCAGTACAGGGACAAGGAGCGTCCGCCAAATTCTCCGAGCTGTGGAATGCTGGCCTCCTGGCTCGGATGTCAGCTCTTCAAGCAGGATCTTACCCGCATCGGGTTTTTCGACAGAGTCTTTTTTCTTGGCCAAAGCTAACCTCTCTAGGATTTGGAGGATCTCAAGCTTTCCGATGCCTCTTTCGTATCCGATGTGACCCCAGCCATAAGCAGACCAATTTCTTCCTTTGTCGTCTTGTCCCCTTCGACGACGGCGACGATCTTGCCACGGTACATCACCGCAATGCGATCGGACAATTCCATGATCTCGTCCAGTTCGGGGGAGACAAGCAGGACCGCTGTGCCCTCATCACGCTTTTCAATGATGCGTTTGTGGATATATTCAATCGAGCCAACATCAAGCCCACGTGTGGGTTGCGATGCAATCAGAAATTTAATCGGCCGCGAAAATTCGCGGGCAAC
Source organism: Anaerolineales bacterium (assembly GCA_034430615.1). Taxonomy (GTDB): domain Bacteria; phylum Chloroflexota; class Anaerolineae; order Anaerolineales; family E44-bin32; genus E44-bin32. The sequence continues at coordinate 8,532 of DAOUEJ010000174.1, forward strand.
GATCACCTTCTGTTGATTACCACCGGAAAGTGAGCCGACCGAGATGAGCGGTCCGGGTGTGCGAATATCATATTCACTGATCCGTTCTCTAGCCGATTTCTCGATTGCCGCTTGATCCAGCACTACGCCATGGGTGAAGGGCGCGAGATAATAGGTGTTCAAAACCAGGTTGTCTGCAACCGAAAAAGGCAGCACCAGGCCGTCCCTTTGACGATCTTCGGGTACATGGGCGCTGCCGAGCTCGGTGATCTCTCTCGGCGTAGCCTGGGTGATATCTGTGTCTACGAGTCGTATCTCGCCACGCAAGGGTCGACGTAAGCCGGTCACCGCTTCAACCAGTTCCGTCTGCCCATTACCCTGAACCCCGGCGATGCCAAGGATCTCTCCTGCCCGTAGGTCGAAGGAGACCTCGTCCACCGCAACCTGGTTGCGATCGTCGATGACCATCAGGTCTTCGACCTCAAGCACCACCTCGCCGATCTTTGGCTTGCCCTTCTTCACACCCAACTCAACTTCCCGACCGACCATCATTTCGGCCAGGATCTTCTGGTTGGCTTCCTTGGGGGTGGTGCTGCCGACGACCTGGCCCCGGCGCAGTACTGTGATCCGGTCGGCGAACTCCATCACCTCCCGCAGCTTATGGGTGATGAAGATGATCGATTTTCCCTGCTCGACTAACGAGTGCATGATCTTGAATAGCTCGTCGGCTTCCTGTGGTGTGAGCACAGCCGTCGGCTCATCCAGGATCAGGATATCGGCCTCGCGGTAGAGCAACTTGATGATCTCAACCCGCTGCTGGACGCCAACCGGCAGATCCTTGATATAGCATACTGGATCAACTTCGAGGTGATACGCTTCCGATATCTGGTGGATGCGCTCGGCTACTGAGGCTCGATCGAGGAAGTCACCATACTGGAGAGATTCTTGTCCAAGCATCACGTTCTCTGTGACGGTGAAGACTGGGATTAACATGAAATGCTGGTGCACCATGCCGATCCCGACCCCGATCGCATCGCGGGGATTGTTAATTTCGATCTTCTCCCCACGGACGATGACATCGCCTTCATCAGGTTCATAGAGCCCATAAAGAATGTTCATGAGCGTCGTCTTCCCGGCACCGTTCTCCCCTAATATTGCATGAATCTCGCCCTTACAAAGGGTAAGATCTATCTTGTCATTTGCTAATACCCCGGGGAATCGCTTGGTGATGCCGCGTAATTCAAGGACTGGTTCCATGATCACCTTCGCTTGGGCAGATCTGTTTTGAGGAAAATTTTAGTCATGATTTTACCATGGCCACAACGGCCCCTATTGTACAAGAATGCATGAATAATGCGAACTTAAGGATCCTCCAGTTCGATGTCGCAAGGGTGCCCATTCCGATCATCAGTAAAGAAAACCAGGGCAGATCCATGGATCTGCCCTGGCAAGCAGCAACCTACGACTCTACCTGAAGCTTATACGATAGAGCGTTACGGCGACACCTGAATGTCACCGGCGATGATTTGCGTGGTGAGCGCGTCCACTTCAGCCTTCAGGTCGGAGCTGACCATGCCTGACAACTCATGGAAATCAGCCAGACCTACACCGCCGTTTGCTAGGTCACCCATCACCAAGCCACCGGTGAAGGTTCCGTCGATCACGGATTTGATCGAATTTAACGTGGTGACATCCATGTATTTCATGACGGATGTCAGCGTGATTGCGGCGTAATCACTGTTGACGATCGCCCAGTCATTGTCAACACCGATGAGATAAACCCCACCACGCTCCTGCGCGGCGGCGGCTGTTCCCAGACCGACTGGCCCAGCGACAGGCATGAGGATGTCCGCGCCTTCGTCCATCAGCGACTCGCCAAGGTTACGGCCGTCTTCCAGGCTCTCGAAGTTCCCGGTGAAGAGGCCTGTCTGCGCAGCCGGATCCCAGCCAAGCACCTCAACGCTGGTGCCATGGACTTCGTTGTAGTGTGCGACTCCCATCGACAAACCATCCATGAAGATGGTAACAGTCGGGATCTGGATGCCGCCGAAGGTCCCGATCTTGCCCGTCTGGGTGATTGCAGCAGCTAGGTATCCAGCCAGGAATGCGGCTTCATCTGTTTGGAAGGCCTGCAGTTGCACATTCGGGAAATCAAGCCAATCGACGTCAACGATTGAGAACTTCCGATCCGGGTTAGCCTCGGCAGCCGCTGCGGTTGCATCTGCAAGCAGGAAGCCGACAGGGATGATCAGATCGCATCCTTCTTCAAGGAACGCGTTCATGTTCTTCTCATAGTCGGTCTGCTGCTGCGACTCGAGATACTTGCCCTCGACGCCGAGCTGCGCCATTGCATCTTCGACGCCCTTCCAGGCGGTTTGATTGAAGGACTTATCATCGATACCGCCTGTGTCAGTGATCTGGCAGATCAAGGCAGTTGGCTCAACTGGTTTCTCGGTCGCGGCTGGGGGTGCTGCGGGTGCCGGTGCTTCGGTCGCGGCTGTACCGCATGCTGCGAGCATCAATGCAACCACGGCCAGCAACGATAGTACGGCGTAAATCTTTCTTTGCATGTTCAAATCCTCCATTAGAATTTTGTTCAGGATGCGGGCGGAATATCTCTTCTCCAAATCTTACCTTTCTCGCAAAAAGCTTGCGCTACTTGGTGATGATTTGGTCTTCCTGAAGCTGCCGAATCATAGCACGAGATGATATATGACGCAATGAATGTTCCCTACGATGTTATGCATGACTCTGGTGCTCAGGGATCAAGTTCTGTCGTAGAGAGGTCCCCATAATCAAGCACTTCACGCGGTTGTGAGCCGCTTTGTGCTTCGCCGATAATGCCGCGTTCTTCCAACTGATCTACAAGGCGGGCAGCGCGTGTGTATCCGATTCGCAGCCGGCGCTGGAGCAGTGAAATCGATGCCCTTCGCATCTCGCGTACGATCTGAACCGCCTGATCAAAGACTGGATCCAGATCCTCATCCGGCGACGCGCCCTCTTCCCACAGGGGCGCCTGCTTCAAGGGTGCACCGGGGGGGATCGTCTCCGTCGGCACAGCCGAGCTGGGTTGGGTGGAATCACCGCCCAGCCCGGCCGTGATCCAGTAGCGCACCAGCCTGGTAAGCTCTCGTTCTGAAACATAGGCGCCTTGCATGCGGATCGGCGTCGCTGCGTCGGGGGATTGGAAGAGCATATCACCCCGTCCGAGCAGCCGTTCTGCGCCGGGTTGATCAAGGATCACCCGGCTGTCGACCGAGGAAGCCACGGCGAAGGCAATGCGCGCCGGGAAGTTGGCCTTGATTAACCCGGTGACAACATCGACGGAAGGCCGCTGGGTAGCAATCACGAGGTGGATGCCGGTGGCGCGTGCGAGCTGCGCCAGACGGGTGATGACGCGCTCGGTTTCATCTGGAGCAAGCATCATCAGATCCGCCAGTTCATCGATCACGACGACGATGTAATGCATCGCCGCGCGCCCGGTTTGCTTCAGGCGCTGGTTGTAATCGCCGATATTGCGCACACCATCCTTGGCGAAGAGCTGGTAGCGCCGGTCCATCTCGCGCGAGACCCACTGCAGCGCGGGGACCACACGCTCTAGATCGACCACGACCGGCGCCATCAGGTGCGGGATCCCGTTAAATGTGGTCAGTTCGACCCGTTTCGGATCGACCATCACAAATTTCAGGTCCTCCGGTGAGTTCTGCAACAGGAGACAGGATACGATGGCGTTGACACAGACCGATTTGCCGGACCCGGTCGTGCCGGCAATCAACAGATGCGGCATGGCACCGAGATCAGCGGCAACCGAGTTCCCCGAGACATCCTTGCCCAGCCCCAATCGCAAACGCGAGCGGATGCGCACGAATTTCTCGGCTTCCATCACATCCCGCAGGGCGACCATTGTTACCTCGGTGTTGGGCACCTCGATCCCGACGTAGCCTTTGCCCGGTACGGGGGCTTCAACCCGGATAGACGATGCAGCCAGGGCTAGAGCCAGGTCATCTGCCAAGGCTGATATTTTGCTCACTTTTACCTTTGTGCGTCGCCCACCGCGACCATCGATAAAATCAGGCTCCACCCCAAATTGCGTGATCACCGGTCCGCGGTTGATCTCGACCACGCGAGCCGGGGCACCAAAAGCCTGCAGTGTTTCCTCGATGAGCCTGGCGCGCTCACCGTCAAAAGCCTCGTCCGCTCTTTCCACAGCACCTGGCTCGAGAATGTCATCCACCTTCGGCATGGTCCAAACTGGTCGCGTTTGCTCCATAATCAACGGTCCGGATGGGTCGACCACAGACGTTGATGGTTCCGCAGTAGTTGCCAGGACCGGAGGCGGTTCGGGTTCAGCTGTGCTGATCGGTTGGTGAACGATTGTGCGCTGAACAGGACCCGCTTTCGTCCCACGCATGCCGATTACTACCTGCGCAACCGCCCAGCCCCAGGCGCTGGCAGCCCAACCGAAAAGCTCGGGTAGTGAAGAGCCGAGCGTAAGGGTCAGGCCAACAAGCAGCCACGCCAGTAGAAAGACTACGCTCCCGGCAATGCCGAGACCCCGCACGAGCAGCGCCAGGAGCAGACCGCCGAGGGCCCCACCGCCGCGATTGTCACCGGCCACGATCAAGGCTTCATCGAGAGTGATGGCGCCGGTGAGCATATGCATCGTGGTGAGCAGGAACAGGTAAAGCAATCCCAAGCCAAGTAGCTGCTCCGGTTCAAGGCGGGGGATCCTGTCGCTCAGGTTCCGCAGGAGCAGGCGCAATCCGGCGGCGATCATGACCAGGGGGATGAAATACAGGCCCCAGCCGAAGAGCCAGCCGAGAAAGTTCAACCAGGCGCTGCCCAGAAGACCCTGACGTGTGCTGAAGACAGTGAGGATGGTAAATAAGCCCAGCCCGAGCAGGAGCAGGCCAACAAACTCACTCTTTCTCTGCGGGGTCAGGAAGGATGAAATCCCCCCTGAAATTCTTCCTACGACCTGTGAGGACGCGCTCTTGCTGGATCGCTTTGAGCGTGACGATTTACGTCGGCTTCGACTTGATGAGGTTTTCTTGGCCAATGCTGGCTCCCGGCGCGGGGATTATAGCATAGGGACCCGCGCTGGCCCGCGCCGCATGCTACAATCGGGGCATGGCTGGATCGCGGACATTGGATCTGCTGCGCCGGGTTGCCTTTCTGCGCGGTTTGGACGATGAGGTCCTGCTGGAACTTGCTGCCTCACTGCCGCAGGAGAAGTACGGTCCAGGCGAGACGATCTTTGAGCAGGGCGATCGTGCGGATTGCCTGCACCTCCTGCTTGAAGGCAAGGTTAGCCTGACCAGGGTTGACACACAGGCAGAAGAAATCGGGCTTGGCCAGCGCCTCCCTCCGGATGCCCTCGGCCTGCTCGAGATGGTCTACAAGCAACCCCGCTCGGCCACAGCCAGCGCCCAGGAAGCTACCACCACTTTACGCTGGGATCGTGGCCTGCTCTCCACTTTCTTGAAAGATCATGCCAGCGCGCTGGCCGGATTCCAATTCCTTGCGCAAAGTGAAAGGCTTGCACAGCAAGAAGCGTTAACCTGGTTACGCCCGGGCGAGGTGATTTATGGCTTTGCCCGGCGGCATGTGTTCCTGCTATACCAACGGCTTAGCCTGCCACTGCTCCTGATCGCCGGTGGACTCGTGCTGCTCCTTCTTAGCGCAAGCTCAGGAAGCAGCCTGAGTCTGGCAGCCGGGGCTGCGCTGGAGGTTGCCGGTATCCTCTTCGGAGCCTGGCAGTTTCTGGACTGGAGAAATGATTACTTCATTGTTACGGACCGACGGGCGGTTTGGATCGAGAAAGTGGTGGGGATCTACGACAGCCGGCGCGAGGCACCTCTCCATACGATCCTATCGGTCAGCGTTAACAGCGATTTATCGGGTCGAACCTTCGGCTTTGGGGACGTCATCATCCGCACCTACACCGGCAAACTCATCTTCCGTGAAATCGGTCTACCCGATACTGTTGCCGCGCTGATCGAGGAGCTCTTGCGCCGTATGCAGGCCATGAAGGATCTTGCCGATCGGGATTCTCTCGTCGATGCCCTACAGCAACGCATGGAGCCACCCGCTCAACAACCAGATGCTCCCGCCGTACTCCCGGCTGGCACGGAACAGCCGGATGGGGAGGAAGGTGACAGCCAATCGAACCACTGGGGGTTCCAGGTCCGGTTTGAAGCCGGGGGGGTTATCACCTACCGCAAACACTGGGCTGTGCTCCTGCGCGAAATTGCATTCCCCTCCGCGATCTTGATCTTCACTGTTGGCATGCTGGGAGCCCGGCTTGGCGGACTGGTAACGATTCTCAACCTGGGGATGTTTGTTGGGCTCGGCGCCCTAATCGCTGGTGCGGTTGGCCTTTGGTGGCTTTATCGCTACATCGATTGGGCGAATGACATCTACCAGATCACAAAAGACCAGATCCTGGATATATATAAGAAACCCCTCGGTCGGGAAGAACGAAAAGTCGCCCCGATCGAGAATATTCTCGGCACCGAGGTCGATCGGAGGGGAATCCTGGGCTTGCTCCTGAACTATGGCGATGTCATCGCCAATGTCGGCACCTCTCAATTTCTCTTTGAAGGCGTTCTTGATCCTGTCCAGGTACAGCAAGATATCGCCCATGCCCAGGAGGCACTCCTCGAACGGCGTGATGCCGATATGAGAAGACGTCGTCAGAACGAGATGGTAGAATTGATCGATATCTACCATGACCGGTTCTCCGGTCGGGAACCGGAAGGTTTGCACCCGGAATCGAATACTTCTGATGACGATACGTAAGATCGTAACCCCACCCAATCCAACCCTGCGTACCCGGGCACAAAAGGTGAAAACCTTCACCCCCGAGCTCCAGGAATTGGTTGATGACATGATCGAGACGTTGCATGCTGCTCCGGGTATTGGCCTGGCTGCGCCGCAGGTGGACGTCGGTCAGCGCGTGATCCTGGTTGAGTATGCGGAGGGCAGCGAAGACGATGATGAGGAGGCTCCAGAGAGACCACCCAGGCTCTACATTGTCGTCAACCCGGAGATTACCCGCGCTTCGAAGGAAACCGTGCTGGGGAATGAAGCCTGTCTCTCTCTCCCTGGTTATGCGGGAGAAGTCGAGCGCGCCCAGTCGGTGACAGTAAAAGGGTTCAACCGCCACGGGCAGAAGCTTAAGATTAAAGCCAGGGGATGGATGGCGCGTATCTTCCAGCATGAGATCGACCACCTTGACGGGATCCTGTTCATCGATCGGGCGACTGAAATCTGGCGGTTCGAGCCCGAAGATGCAAACGCACCCGTTGCGGCTTGAGTTCTACCGTCAGGCATAGTTCTGAGATTTCCCGGGCAGAAGCCCGGATCCACCGTGCAATCGTGATGAATGCGTATGCTACAATCAGCCGGCCATGCTCCTCAAGCATCTCTCCCTGACCAATTATCGTAACTTCATCCGTCTCGAAACCGAGATCCCCATCAACGCGACCATCCTAGTGGGCGCAAACGCGCAGGGTAAAACAAGCCTGCTGGAGGCGATCTACTACCTCACCGGCGCCAGACCGTTCTACGCGGAAAGTGAACGGCAGTTGATCAACTTCCTTGCCCTGGAAGAACCGCACCCCTTCTCCCGCCTCGTGGCAGAGATCGAGACGCAGGAGCGTACCCAACGCATCGAAATCCGGCTCTCGATCGAAAGCAATGGAGCCTTCGAACGGGAACGCCTGAAGAAGGAAGTACTGATCAATGGACTTACCCGTCGCGTTCGGGACCTGGCCAGCGTCATCAACGCCGTCATGTTCCTGCCCCGCGATTTGGAGATCATCGAAGGCTCACCCGGAAATAGGCGCCGCTTCCTGGATGCAAGCCTCTCCCAGGCTGATCCAACCTACGCCGAAGCCTTGGCTGGGTACGGGAAGGTGCTCTCGCAGCGCAACGCGTTGCTGAAGCAGATCCAGGAAAGGAATAACGCGGACAGCCAGCTTGAATTCTGGGATGACCAGCTTTGTGAACTCGGTGCGACCATCATCCGGGCACGTGCGATCGCGCTGGGCGAGCTCAATCAACTCGCAGCGCGCATCCACCAAGATCTGACCCGGGAGGTGGAAACGCTCACGCTGCATTACCAACCCTCCTATGATCCGATCGCACCCACGAATGGCCAGTTAGGCTTGCCCATCGAAGCCGCGCTCGATCGAACCTCGGTTAGTCTGGCCGATGTCCGGGTTGGCATGCTCGCAGCTCTCCACAGCGGGAGGAAGAATGATATCCTGCGCGGGGTCACGCTGATCGGGCCACACCGCGATGACCTGCGGATGCAGTCAAACAGCATCGATTTGCGTTTCTATGGATCACGGGGCCAGAACCGGACAGCCATGTTGAGCACCAAATTAGCTGAGGTGGCCTGGCTCAAGGCTCGTACGGGGGAATTGCCAATCCTGCTGCTCGATGAAGTCCTAGCCGAACTCGATGCACAGCGGCGGGAAGACCTGCTCGCACGCATCGGCCAGGTTCAACAGTCCTTGCTCACAGCCGCAGACCTGACGATGTTCAGTGAAACCTTCCGCCAGCGAGCCTCACTCTGGCGCATCCAGTCCGGCACCTTGAGTCCATTGGAGCAGTGAATGGCCTGCAATGGATCTTGTTCGTTCAGGTTCAAGCTAGTGGGCGTTTGCCAGGTAACCCGGCCCGGCGTGGATAGTTCTCAGGCGTCTCGACACACTTGCGCAGGATGACGAGGTGTCGCGTTTCGGGGACGCGTGGGAGTTCGACGACCAACAGTTCTTCGATCTCACCCCCCAGAATCTTCAGCGCCCGGCTTGAGGCCTGGACTTCAGAAGGTGCCCGATCTCCCTTCTGAAGCACCGCTCGTCCACCAAGCTTGAGCAGCGGGAGGACATATTCAACCAGCGTGGGCAGCGGGGCAACTGCCCGGGCCAAGACCCAATCGTAGGTCCCGCGGCGCCCTTGCTCGTGGCCCACATCTTCTGCACGGGCATGAATGACCTCCACTCCGGATAGGGACAGCCCGTCCACAATGTGCCGGCAAAATTCCACTTTCTTCCGGACGGATTCAAGTAGCGTCAGATCGAACCCCGGAAAAACGATTTTCAATGGCAGACCGGGGAAACCGGCACCCGTGCCGATGTCAATCAGCCTCGCCGGTGGACGCAGTTCCGGGATCAGCAGACTCGATAGCGAATCAAGGAAATGTTTGACCTCGATCTGTTTGGCATCGGTTATCGCGGTCAGGTTGAATTTCTGGTTCCATCCCTGGAGTTCTCGGGTATACCAATCGAAGGCCGAACGCTGCTTTGGGGTCAGGCTGAGGCCAACCAGGTCCTGCAGGTCCTGTGACAGACTAGGATTGAGGCTGTTCATTGCCCTGAATGGGACTCGGGAAGAATGGGGAAATGCGAACCTCGCCTATAGCCAGGCCTCGCAGATTTCGAATGGGTCGCTGATCAAACCTGGTCATGCCCTTGCGCTCCGCGTCGTCAATCGCCCCGATCGCGTGCAGGACATATAGTGCGGCGATGGTTAGTGCTCGGTGGCCGAGATCTCCATCCAGCACCTTTAACGCCATCCCCAGTGCAGGTTGATCACAGCCGGTCGAACCAGACGGGATCCCGATGCATTGAAATCCTTCCGCGCCTCCCTTTGATAGTAGCCGGCCTTTGGTGATGCGCATTAGTTCGGTATCGAAGCGGCCGTCCCCGGACACCAGGTCTGGATGCTGGGTCATCGCTCCCACCACCCTCTGCGATGCGGCAGCAAGATCAGGCGCCAGTGCGCGAGGGTCCATCAAATGGGCGTAGCCGAGGGCTGCGTTCCTCAAGGGCATTGCAAAATTTGGCGCAGAGCAACCATCAATCCCAACCTCGATTTCACCGGAAGGAAGGACAACCATGGTCGAGAGAATGGTCAGGATTTGGCGCTGAACAGGATGCTCCTGGTGGAGGTAACCAGCGCGAGGAGCCTGCAGGTAGTCCGCCTGTGCCAGCATGCCAATGTGTTTTCCTGAGCAGTTATTTCGCAGTTCCCCCGGATCCTCCCCGTCGCGGATCAGCCGCAGGTTCGTTTCTTCGTCAAAGGGAGGGTGCGTTCCGCATTGGAGATCTTCAACCGAGGCTCCAATCCTTGCCAGCATGGAGGCTGCGGTTGCGACATGGCGATCCGTACCGGCGTGGGAGGCGCACATCAGGGCCAGTTCAGCAGTTGTGAAATTGGCCGCGTCCACAGCTCCGGAGATGACCGCCGGCATGGCTTGGAACGGCTTAGCCGATGAGCGCAAATAGGTTCTGAGTTCGGGATCACCCCAGCTGGCATGGAGCGCGCCTTGTGGGTCTGCGATCACGCATGCGATGTTATGGATCGATTCAACCAACTCTCCCCGCAGGATTTCAACCTTGATCGTCCCATATCGTCCCTGGATAGCCTCATTTCCCCCGGACTGCATTTTCGTGTCGGGCATGGTCAGGCATCCCCTGCCATTCGCCGCTCCACCAGGTCGAGCAAACCTGATTGAAGCCGCTGATGGATGAGTTCCTCCCGCGCGGGCGGGACAGGGAAATCCGCGAGCAGTTCCTCAGCGTAGCGGGGTGCATCTTGCTCTGGATTCTTCACCCCCTCAAGTTTCTCAATCCGGGTTTCAACTTTCCGCAGAAAGCGCGCCATGGCATTGATCGCCTCCCTGTCGAAGGGACCACCGTAGGCAGAGACAGGTGTGTAGGTTTTCATCCCCGACCCACGCAGTTCATCAAGGTTACTCTGCCAGGAACTCAGGTCGGCGGATCCGAGGTACGGGGGTTCATTTATCGTCACGCAATCCCCGACGAACACGATGCCGGACTCTGGGATCATGACCCAAATCGAACCGGCATCGGGTCCTGGTTTATGCACCAGATCGATCTGACGGGAACCGAGCATCACATGCATTGAGCGATGGAAGCTCAACTCGGGGATTGCACGGTGAATGCCTGTGACACGCTTTAGATTATCAGACTCCGCCCCAATCGGGTGGTTACCACCCTTGAACGTATCCGACCACTCCCGGATCTCGGTCAGCGCATCATCCTGCGCGAGTAGTGGCGCCTCCACAAGGCGAGCACCCAACACACGATCGGGGTGGGCATCAAGCAGCGCCAGGTAGCGGATCCTGCCTCGCTCGCTCACGCTCGTGATCCAATCCCTGGAATCTTCGGTCCGCAGCGGGCAATCGACGAGAAAAAGGTCGTCGCGACTGACGACCAGACCTACATCAACTCCGGCGTACTTGCTCTCGCAGTACACACCTGAGGCTAGTTTACGCATGCGTTCCCCCGCTCGTTACTCTACACCCCTTAACTATCCAGGTCCTGTTCCTGGGATTATATATCCCTGGGTTCTCCCCTGCTCGCACTCCCAAGAGGACATGATGCGGTTATTCGGAGATAGGAAGCGTAAAGGTAAAGGTTGAACCGCGCCCTTCTTCACTCTCGACCCAGATCTTGCCGCCATGCGCTTCCACTGCCAGCCGGCAGAACGCCAGGCCCAATCCCAGACCCTTTGAGCGGCCATCGCGCTGCAAGCGGGTGAATTTCTGGAAGATGCGCTCACGATCATTTGCTGAGATCCCCGGCCCGCTGTCCTGGACGACAACCTGGAGATGGTCACCGATACGTTTAGCTGAAACCGCGATCCAGTCGCCGCTGCGTGTGTACTTCACCGCGTTCTCGAGCAGGTTGATCAACACACGGCGGATCATGTCGACATCCATATTCACGTGCGGGATGCCGGGCTGCAGATTCATCCGCAACAACTGACCGCGCGCCTCGGCTGTTGGATGGACTTCCTCCACGGCTTCGGCGATTAATGCGCTGATCAAGGCCTCCGACTTATTAAGCACGGCCCGCTCTTCTTCCAGGCGGTCCAGATCGAGCAGTGATTCCACCAGGCGGGAGGCTCGCCGGCTTGAGCGGGCGGCAATAGACAGGACGGACTGGATCGTCTCGTCCTGCTCATCCCCGAGCGCAGCGGTCAGCACCTCCAGGCTGGAGATGATGTTTCCGAGCGGTGAGCGTAGATCGTGAAAGATCATCGAGGTCAAATCTGTCCGCAGCTCGGCCAGCTCCAGTCTCTCGGTGATATCCCGGATGATCCACTGCAGAAACGGGCCAGGCTCGATATCGATCCGTTTGACATGCACCTCGACCGGTACGGAAGGTCCGATCCCATGTCTGGCGCGGGCGTTGTAGCTGAGTGGTTCGCCCGATTGGATGCCTTCCAGCGGGTCGGGCTGATCACTTGCCTCTGCCTCCAGCACGTCGATGATCCTCTTGCCCAGCAGGATATCTCGCTCGAAGCCAAGAAATGACTCGGCGCGGATATTTGCATCGGTGATAAGACCCTCAAGATCGGTGATCAGGATGCTGTCGATGCTGTCCTCGAACAGGCTTGCATAACGCTGGCGGGCTGCTTGTGTATCCTTGAAAAGTTGGGCATGCACGATGGCCGTCCCAGCCAGATCGGCGATGCCGGTGAGGAGCTCGATGTCGCGCGTATCCAGTGTCCCGCTTCTTGGGTTGATCGCCTCGAGCACACCGATCGTTTTGTCCTGCATGCGAATCGGCACGCATGCCAAGCCATGGGTTTTGAAACCTACCTCCCGGTCGATCTCGGGATAAAAGCGCTCATCCGCCTGAACTTCAGTGGTGAATACGGGTTCGTTGTGCTCGACCACCCAACCCGCCAGGCCGACACCTGGCTGTAGACGCGTACCGACAATTTTCGAGGCAGCTCGGCCGCTGGCAACCTGGAAGACAAGCTCGCCGGTTTCTTCATCAAGAAGAGCAAGAGAAGCAGCTTCAACAGCCACGCTTTCCAATGTGCGCTCGGTAATACGCTGGAGAACTTCTTCGAGATCGAGACTGGCTGTGATCGCACGCGCCGTCTCGGTCAAGGCAACCATCGATTGCACCCGTCGCTGCAGTTCACCATAGAGTTGGGCATTAGCCACCGCTGTTGCGGCTTGACCGGCAAAGGTCGAGACAACCTGGGCTTCTGCCGGCCCATACGCCCCGACCTCATGACTATCGACGTTGAGCAGTCCCACGACGCTATCGCGCACGATCAGCGGGGCTCCGATCCAGCCTCGGATCTTACCGGCCCCAGGAAGCCCTTTATGATTGATCCAGGTTGGTTCCTCCTGGACATCCCTGATCACCATGGGCTGTCCAGTTTCAAAGACCTGGATTCCGAGCGCATCCTTGTCGATCGGCAGTGTGAAATCAAGCACAGCTTCCTGCGAGTGGAAACCACGCACAGCCGCGGAGCGTAGATGATCATCTTCGACCAGGAATATACTGGCGCTATCGAAATGCACGACCCGTTCCAATTGTTCGAGGACCTGTGAGAAGACGATCTGCGGGTCGAGGGTCGAGCTTATCGTCCGGGCGATCTCCTGCAATGTAGAGGCAAGCTGTCGCCGGTCTTGCTCTGAGCGGAACAGGTGGGCATTGCTGACCGCGATCCCGGCCTGGTCGGCGATGGCCGTAGCCAGGGCCAGATCGTCTGTATTAAATTGATCGTTTTGATGGCGAACGAGCGTCAATACCCCGACGACGCGATCACGTGCAATCAAAGGTACGCTTATCGCCGAGCGCGAGTCACCTTCCTTTTCCTCCCCTGGTTTATGAAGCCAGCGCGGATCATCCTGTGTGTCCTCCAGAAGCGCCGCCTGGCGGTTTTCTACAACCCATCCCGCCAAACCGTGCTCGTAGGTGTCGCGCAATTGCTCAGTCGAATGATCATGAACCTTACCCCCGGTTGCGATAGCTCCTTCGCTCGCCTCGCCTTGTTCATCAAGCACCAGGATGCTACCAGCCGGTGCTCCAACGGCTTGAAGCGTGAGCTGCAAGATGCGCTGCAGCAGCTCACGCAGGTCAAGCTGTTCCGTCAGCTCGCGGCTGATGGAATAGAGCAGGTCGAGCGAGGCCCGGGTCCGTTCGGTCACGAACCTGTCGATCTCCTTGGGTGGTGATAACCCTCAAAAAGGGGAGAGAGTTTCCCCATATAACGCAAGATTCGATCGAGTATAGCATACGGATGGGGGAGGTAACTACATGACATAAGTTCCGTTGGTCGGCTCCACTGAACACCTGTGCTGTTAAAAAGACTCTGCCACGACGGATTCAAAGGCCGGGTTGCTCAACCCGGTTCCAAGCCGCGTCGTTCCACCCCGAAGATCGCGCCCGTGAGAACCAAACCGCGCCAGCAGGCTGGCGCGATCATAGGCAGACTTGGCAATGGCGGAACGGCCCTAATTGCCCTTCAATTCATCCCGGAACATCAGAGTAAGTACGGCGTTGACCACGCTGACCAGGAGCGCCCCAAGCAGCGCGACCCAGAAACTTTCGACATGGTATCCGAACCCGCTCCCGATCATGCTCCCAACTTCACCGGTAAGCCAGAAAAGCAGGGTGTTGATCACGAGCGAGAAGAGGCCTAGCGTCAGCAGGATGAGTGGGCAAGTGAGCAATTTTAAGATCGGCTTTACCAGCGCATTCACCAGGGTAAAGATCACCGCCATGATGAGGTAAGCCCACCACTGGGTTGCCTCCGCTTCGATCCCGCTGATCCAGCCGGTTCCGATGGCCAGGTAGAGCGCGATCGCGTTTATCGCCAAGCGTAATACAAGTTTGTCCATCTCTTCTCCTACTGGGATGATAACACGTTCGCCGATTCCGGCTCATGTGCCAGGTATTGATCGCACAGGCGGAACCCTTCTTTTACTCAACAAATATCTCAACCCGCTGGCCTTCTTCCTCGTCAACGATGTCTACGATCTTACCCCTCATCCCTTGGCTCAGAGCCTGGGCCAGATCCTGCATAACCGTCTCCTGCTCAGCATCCGGGATAAACCTTGCGCCCATCTTCAGCCCAACATTCACCAGCCCAATGGGCAAGTTGACCCGCACTGATTCCTTGCCAGTATTTAAATCGAGCACACGTACGCGCAGCCAGCGGGGGGAAGAATCAGACTGCTCATCGCGGCGCTGTTTCTGTTTGTTCAAAGCCCCCAACAAGCGCGTCCCCTCCTCCGCGCTGATCTTCCCCTCCTCGATCATCTTCAAGATCTTCAACCGCTCTTCAGTTGACATCATTGTTCGCCTCCATGCCTACCCAAGATATACTTGGATTCGTTCTCCGGAGTCGCCCTCGTCCACTTCGATCTGGATAGGGTGACCCGTGGTCAGGTTTCCTTCGAGCGCAACCAACAACTCATCGAGTGAGGTGTTGTCAAGTCCGGGGATGTGAACCCCGAATGTTCGCAAGCACCAGGCGCTCACCCGCAGTGGTAGGGGTAAGCTGATGGTAACCCTGCGCGGCCAACTCTCCTGGCCTGTATCAACCCGGACGTGGACCCAGGGTGAGCCGATGGATGCGATCAGGAGCAGGAGCACGATGCCTCCCACCAGCAGCATCGGCGCTGCGAGCAGCCACCACCAACCACCCACCTGCCCGATTCCAATCCCACCCGCCACGACCGCCATGGCAATCGCAAACGGGATCAACCACCAGGCTCGCCAACGATTAGAGAAATCCGGCAGTGTGTCCTCCACAATGACAGGTTGGACCCCTTCCAGGAGATCGGCAGCTGTAGCGGCATCGATCTCACCTGCTTCGAGTTTATTGAGGATCCCCATCGGGTTGTGCGCGTCAGACATATCGATGCCTCCCATTGATATCAATCATTCGAGCGCGGCCGCTTCGCTGAATTCGCGGGCGGAGATTGCGCTCACCTCGTTTGGCTGCCTTTCTGGTAAGCGCAGCCCCATCGCTGTAGCGCCAAGGAAGATGAAAATCCTCCAGCATAGATCGACTCGCGCAGCCCGATGGTCGCCCCCAGTCATTCCGCCTGGGCCAGGAAGCTGAAGGTGTTGCCCGCCGCCGAGATGCATCGTGCGAGCCAGAGCAGCAGGAAATTCCTATTCCGCAGGATGCTTGCCGGTGCACGCGTCATTAATCCGTTCCTATCGTAACGGCTTCCGGAGCTTGAACGAGCCTTTTAGTCCGGGCAAAGTGCAAACTGAGGAAAGCGGCTGCTGCCACGATCCCGATCAGAGCTGAGGCATACCAGACCATGCGTGGATCGCCATTATCTAGAATCAAACCTGCCAGGTACATCCCGACTGCACCGGGGATCATCCAACTAAACCCGTACACCGCCATGTAGCGGCCGCGCATCGACTCCGGCGAGAGCTGCGCTGCTACCGCACTGCCGATGGGCGCGATCAGCATCTCTCCCAGTGTGATGATCACCATCGCCAGCAGGAACAAGGGGTATGAAGCGACGAACCCGTACATACCGAACCCTATGACATAGAACAATGTCCCCACAGCCAATACGATGAATGGAGGTAGATGCTCGATCCTGCGCGTGATCCAGAATTGCATTAAGACCACCATGCCCGCATTCAGGCTCAAGATGTAGCCAAACCGCTGCTCGGGCAAGCCGCGATAATCACGCAGGAAGACAGCCAGGGTGCCCTGCATCTGGGATACGACCAGCACCATTAATGCTGTCGCAAGTGCGAAAAAGATGAAGAACCGGTCAACAAATACCTGGCGATAATCCTTGAAAGTCTCCACCGTCGAAACCTGGTCAACGCTGCCATCCGAGGCAGGCTTTGTTTCAGCCAGGAAGAGATAAATCAGAGCTGCGGTCACCAGGCTGGCCGTAGTATCCAGGATGAAAAGCAGCAGGTAGGAACGGGCAGCCAGCAAACCACCCACCGCCGGACCGACGACATAGGCCAGGTTGTGGATCACGCGGTGCAATCCGAACCCGCCCGCCCGTTTTTCTTCTGGCAGCAGGTCGGCAACCATCGCCTGACGCGCCGGCCCCCCAATATTGCTCGTCAGGCCGGTGATGAGCACGATGGCGATAAAGTGCCCGATCTCATCGACCAGCCCAAGCGCAAGCACGGTCAGGGCGCTGCTGATCAACCCGAAGATTAGCAGCGATTTCCGCCCGAATCGGTCTGCCATGCCGCCGCCGATCGTGCTCCCGAGGACATTGGTCAAGGTCAGGATGCCAAATATCAACCCAACCTGGGATAGCCCCAGCCCGAACTTCGCAGTGACGTACAGCGTAAAGAATGGGAAGAGCAGTGCGCCGCCCAGCGCATCGATGAATGAGGCTCCCATGAGGGTCCAGAATGGGCGGGGGTACTCCTCGAACACCTGGCGGGCGTTTGACCACACTCCCCGCTTCATCGCCTGGTCTCACTGCTGGGGTTGATTGGCTTGAGATCGAGGCCCATCCAGACCAGATCTCGCCGCGTATTGAAACCGAGCTCGCTGAGCACCTTTACAGCCACTCCGACCGGATAGTCGAGCAAGTAGGTTTTGCTGAGAGAAAAACGATCCCGAAAGGCTCTCTCCAGCAGGCCTGCCGCAGCCAGCCCGTTCGAGGGTGGGTCGACGAGCAGCACGCAGCGCACCACGCCAGAGTCCAGTCCCCGCCGAAAGCTGAGACTCCCGGTTATCTGGCCTTGCTCGTTCAGCACCCAGTGTTGAGATTCACCACCTGAGAACCATCTGTCAGGGCCAAGCCGGCGAAACATTGCGGGGGTAGTTGGAAACGGCCAGATCAGACCCTCCGGGTGCAGCCGGCGGGCGAGATCGTACTGCCCTCGCCAATCAGAAGCATTGCATCGATCGCCCTCTTGGAGGGTAATTCTCGGAGAGTGTGCCTTACCCCGGGGTCGGGTCCAAGTCGTCCGCTCTGAGAGAGTCTGGAATCCAAAACGTTTGTATAGCGCTTGCGCCCCCTCATTCTTAGAGTCGACCTGTAGGATGATCTGCCGGGCGCCAGCGCGCCGGGCCGATTCGATTGCCGCACCGACCAGCTCGGCTGCGATGCCGCGTCGGCGCATGCCCGGTTCAACTGCGACGTTCGCCATTACCCAGCGCCAGTCGTACCCGCTTACCGGCATAAGGCTTGCGTTCCCAACCAAACGTCCGTGCTCCTCCCAGACAAAACCGAGGGGGTTGGCGGCCGGTGGCAGCAACCAGCGGCTCAACACCCAACCGAGCCATCCCCCTCTGGATAGGAGCCGCATGCCTTGGATCATCTGCACGCCGCCCGGATCGAGATGGTCAGAAAATGTCATTTCGATTAAATCGGCCAAGGCGGCCAGATCTTTTCGACCATCGAAGGGGCGTAGCCCCTGGCCAGCAGGCCGCCGCTCGGCACTCACCGCGGCAGTCATGATTCGCCTTCAAGCGCCTTGAGTAAGGATTCAGCTTCGTCTACGCTGATTTTTCCCTGCTCTACCATGCGTAAAATCGAGAGACGCTCTTCATCACTAACCTGGTCCTCGGGCTGACTGAACCCACTTATCGGGGTGGTAAGGTCAGCAAGATCGGAAGGATATTCCATGTTGGCGGTGGAAGCGAGGTGCTGCCGCTTGGCTTTATGTGCCGAGCGCCGGGCCCGACGGACGGCACGCTTGACACGCTCACCGACCTGATCGGCATCAAAGCCGATCAAACCCGCACCAAGCGCATCGAACTTGGCCTCCATCTCTGCCAGGTCTGCATCCACTTCAGTGAGCACATCTGCAAAGTTGAGCCCGCCATGTTCCCTGCGCTCATCCCCTATCCGCAAACCGAGATCGCCGCCCGAAAACAGCTCAAGTTCAGCTTCGCCCGCACCAAGCCGGTAGGAATTTGGTGTATCGCCGGGTTCGATCCCTCTTGAAATATCTGTATCGCCTCCAACCTGCAGGGTTGCGTTGACTGAGGCCTGTGGGCTCAGCCTGCATTCGAGATCCCCACCTGTGGTGATCTTAGAACTCGTGCCTGCCGCAGGATCAAAGCTGAGGAGCGCATCGCCTCCACAGTTCCCTTCGACTGCTCCAACAACTCCGCGCAGCACCATGTCACCCCCGACCCTGCGCAACCGGATCGTGCCGGTCAACTCGTGAACGATAGCATCACCGCCAATCCGATCTACCGAGAGATCCGAACTCAACCGCCGGGCTTGCATATCTCCACCGACAAGTTCAAGCGATACCTTTGCCAGGCGTCTGAGACTGAGATCGCCTCCGACCGTCCGAAGCAGGACCTCGCCCTCGAGGTCAGTGATCCGGCAATCACCGCCGATTGCATCGGCTTCAACCCTGCCCTTCCGCGGAACAAACACCAGGCAGCCCGAGCGGCAGGAGATCACAGCCCTCCCGTCACGTTCGGTTACCTTAAGCTCACCCGATTCAGGAGCCTGGATCTCCAAATAGCTCTCATCATGTCCGGATAGACGCAGATCGCCGCCGATCGATTCAATCTCGATGGTTGGCGCATCTCCAAGTTCCAACGTGTACTTCTTCATCGGTCACCCTCCGTTTCAAGACTCCAGCGCATGTTACGCACCTTCCAACAGGCGCATAGCTTCTTCAGAACTCAGCTTGCCGCTGGCTAGCTCATCCAGGATTCGATGGCGTTCCTCATCACTGATCCCCAACTCGGGACCAACAGGAAACCCCATGGTCCGGATCACATCCGTTAGCCGCGCTCGCAGCGTCGGGTAGGAAAGATCCAGCTCGGGTTCCATGCGGTTCATCTTTCCTTCACAGCGGATGAAGGTCTCGACGAACTCGAGCTGTTCTGGCGTAAGTCGCCCTAATCGACCGACTTCGAAATGCCCCTCGATCGTCGTGTCGCATTTGCGGCAGTGCAGACGGGTGACGGAGAGGCTTTCCTCACAAACCGGGCAGGTCGTCAGCATGGCTGGCATCTCGAACCCCCTATATCCGCGAAGGGTGGGTGCGCCAAAGATCTCCCACATGCGCTTTCAGGGAGGGACGCGTTCCCTGATCAGTACGTTCGACCCGCCGTAGGGCCTCTCCGACCCGGATCAACTGCCCGCCGATCCATGCCAGTAGCCGGGCAGCGCCCGATGGTCTCCAGCCCTGTGCCTGGCGCTGGAGCCGCGCCTGGTATCCCAATTCATGACGGCGTTCGAGTTCATACCTACCGATAACTGCTTGGTGCCATGGGTTTCCCACCATCTCACCGCCTCCATATGTGATAAGTGAAAACAGATTTGAATATTGTTGCCTTAAAGTACCATAATTTTAAATAAAGTCAAGATAAGATTTAATATTATCAAGTATTCAATTGAATATATTGAATTCGAACCCAATAATTATAAAACCAATGCGCTGATGCCGAGATTAGAAGGCTCGGAGGGACCGGACGCAGATCTCTGATAGAATGACGCAAGCTTGAAACTCCCGAGGATGGCGATGACAAAGCTTTTTCTTCCCGGTCCGGTTGACGTATCCGAGGCGGTTCGTCTGGCGCAAGCCTGTGAGATGATCGGCCATCGTTCGACGGCTTTTACAGAATTGATGGCACGTATTCAGCCCAAACTACGCCGCGTAATGGGCACCTCGAGCCGGGTGTTTATCTCGACCTCATCCGGCACTGGCTTGCAGGAAGCTGCTGTGCGCAACCTCGTCGATTCCAGCCTGCTGGTCTGCGTCTGCGGCGCGTTCGGTGAGCGCTGGTTCGAAGTCGCACAGGCGAATGGACTCCCGGCTGACCGCCTCGACAGCGAATGGGGACAACCCAACCGCCCGGAACAAATCCTGGAGGCCTTCGGCCGGAAGCCCTACCAGGCAATCGCCATCGTTCACAACGAAACCTCCACCGGGGTTCAAAATCCGGTCGGCGACATCGCTGAAGCCGTGCGCTCGGTTAGCCCGGAGACGTTGATCCTGGTCGATGCTGTCTCCTCTGCCGGTGGGGTTGAATTACCCTTTGACAACTGGGGCCTGGATGTTCTCCTGACATCATCCCAGAAGTGTTTTGCACTGCCCCCCGGCCTGGCCTTTGCTGCTGTCAGCGATCGAGCCCTGCTCCAGGCACAGGAGATCCCGCACCGCGGCTGGTACTTTGATTTTCTGATCCTGGAGGATTACCTTGAGCGCAACATGACGCCTTCCACGCCGGCCATCTCGCTGATGTTCGCGCTCGACGAACAACTCGATCGCATGTTGGAGGAGGGGCTCGAGGCGCGCTATGCGCGCCACGCCGGGATGGCCGCCTATGTACAGCGCTGGGCGGAACAGATGCTGGAGCCCTTTGCTGCAGCAGGGTTCCGCTCGAATACGGTGACTACAATTCGCAACACGCTCGAGTTGGATGTACCGGCTCTGATCCGCTACCTGACCGAGCAGGACATGATCATCGCCAACGGATATGGTACGTTAAAGAATGAAACCTTCCGCATCGCGCACATGGGTGAGACACGCCTGGCAGATATTGAACAATTGCTCGAGGCGATCGATTCTTTCATCGACGATGAGTAGAGCCCCCGGAGCTGAGGCATGGATCTTGATCTCACGCTAACCGGAATGGCGTATGGCGGGGAGGCTCTCGGCCGGGATGTCGAAGGGCGGATGGTTTTTGTTCCCTTCGCGCTGAGTGGAGAGCAAGTGCGCGTACAGATCGTCGAAACCCATACTCGCTGGGCCCGCGCCCGCTTACTAGAAGTGTCGCAGCCATCGGAGTTACGCATCCCCGCTCGCTGCCGCCATTACCAAATGTGTGGTGGCTGCCATTATCAACATCTTGGCCATGAAGACCAACTGCAAGTCAAGGCTGAAATTGTAAGGGAGCAACTCGAACGCATTGGCGGCTTGCAGAAGCCCCCAGTGCTCGCACCGCTCCCCTCCCCCGAACCATGGAACTACCGCAACCTGATGCGCTTTCACCTCGCCAGTCAGGGTCAGATGGGCCTTATGTCTGCCGATGGTTCGAGCGCGTTCCCAATTCGGGAATGCCATCTTCCCTTGCCTGAACTCGACGCCCTCTGGCCCCGGCTTCAACTCGAGGATACGCAGTCGATCGAGCAGATCAGCATGCGGGTGGATACCCGGGGTGAGACGATGATCCTGTTCCATGCCGGCCAGCCACCTGCGATCGAGGTCGACATCATGGCCTCGACCTCCGTCCATTGGGAGACGCCCAAAGGCAGGCTGGTGCTGGCTGGAGATCCAGCTCTCGAGATGACCGTGCTCGGAAAAACCTTCCGCGTGACGGCAGGTGCCTTCTTCCAGGTCAACACGGGGCTGCTGCCAGATCTTGTCCAAGCCGTCATGTCGGCCGCCCACATCCAACCGGATCAGTTGGCCTACGATCTTTATGCAGGTGTGGGCTTATTCAGCCTATTCATGGCCGAGGCGGGGGCCAGGGTCATTGCAGTCGAGCAATCCGAGACAGCCTGCTCGGATTTCGAATTCAACCTCGACCCCTACCCCGGGATTGAGCTCTACGAATCGGACGTTGGCGCCGCGCTTGATGCTCATACAGCAGGACCGGTAGTCGTGCTGGCCGATCCACCGCGCGCTGGCCTGGGAAGGCGGGTTATAGAGCGCTTGGTAGAACTCAAGCCTGAGAGACTCGTGTATGTTTCCTGTGATCCGGCCACGCTCGCCCGTGACGCAAGATTGCTGCTGGATGGCGGTTTCAGGTTGTGTTCAGTCCAACCCGTGGATATGTTTCCGCAGACATTTCACATCGAAACGGTTTCGCTCTTTGAATCTACATGAGGTCGCACGTCTTGTGTAGCGTTGCGTAACAGGGGAGTCGGGATACAATCTTGTCTATGAGTGACGCCCGCGGACCAATCTTGATCGTCGAAGACATCCCGCATATCCTCGAGTTGCTCGAGGTGACCCTTAAATTTAAGGGATATGAGGTCATTACGGCTCGTAACGGCGGCGAGGCCCTCGAAATCATTGCCTCCGATCCGCCGGTCCTCATCCTGACCGACATCCTCATGCCGAAGCTGGATGGCTACGCCCTGGCCCAGGCCGTCCGCAGTGATCCCGAGACACGGCACATACCGGTCATCTTTATCTCGGCCACGTTCATCACCCCGGAGGACAAGGAGTTCGCCCTCAGCCTAGGAGCCGTCCGCTTCCTTGAAAAACCAATCGAAGCCTCTGAACTTCTACTCACGGTGGCCGAGGTGATGACGGGTGAGATGGAAGGCAATACGGCACCACTACCCGAGCGGGCCTTCCAACAGGGTTACTCCGACCGGCTGCGCGAGAAACTCCACCACAAGGAGAACCAGATTCGACGCGCACAACGCCTGGTTGAGACAGTCCCAGTGGCGCAGCGCCCGGCCTTCGAAGCACTGCTGGCGCAGACGAGAGTACAGCGCGATCAGATCGAGGAGGAACTGCGCACGCTGCACAGCCTACTCGATGAAGACCAGAAGCGTACGCCCTGATCGCGGCTTCCCCCTGGATTTCCCTAAGGTTTTTTCTCTTGTCAGGGACGTGGTTTTTCACCCGCTGATCTCAGTTGCTGATCGATGCCATCAAAATCGACCCGCGAGGTGAAGTCGAGACTTAGCGGTGTGACCGACACCAGGCGCTCGATCGACACAGCGTACACATCTGAATCCGGCTCCAACTTGGATTCGTCCATCTCGACCTTGAAGCGCAGATTGGCAGCTTCATCCAGTGTGTGCCTGGATGGCGCCATGGGGACGTAATATCTCTGGCGCGAGAGCCGGGTTACCCGCCAGGGTGTATCCAGGGTGGCATCGCAGGGGACATCCACTTTGAGCACATCAACATCGTGCAAAGGCTCAGAGTCAAGCAGAAGCCCGGCGAAGTAGTGGGTAAAATAGCCGGCAACTTTGAAGTCAATCTCCGTTGAATGTGAAAGGTAGAAACCTTCCGGCATCTCGAGCGAGACTGCCAGTGAGGGGATCCCGAAGGATGCCCCTTCGAGGGCGGCTCCAATCGTCCCTGAGATCGACACCCCGATGGTTAGATTCTCACCGTAGTTGATCCCGGCCACAACCAGATCCGGCGGACGGGGCATCAATTCCAGAATTCCATGCTGGATGGCCTGGGCGGGTGTCCCCCCCACTGCATAAACTTTCCAGGTCTTGCCCCCGACCTGGACCTGTTCCTCCTGCAAGCGCCCGTCTGATGTGACGGGCATACTGCGTCCCGTGCCTGAAGCCTGCTCGCGCGGGGCCGCGACCGTTACAAAACCCAGCTCTGAGAGCGACTCGGCTGCCGCCCACAAGCCCGGTGAGCGGATACCATCATCATTCGTAAGCAGGATTAAAGGACGGTCAGCGTCGCTCATAACACGTCCATCATAATCTTGGTGCTGGGACCGGTCAAATTGGGCTGAACAACAGGAATCTCTCAGGCCTGGCCGGTCTCTTCCATGGCGAGCGCGTCGAAGAAACGATCCATGAGTTCGATACGTTTTTCGGCGATCTCATGTGCCGGGTCCGTGTGCAGTCGCTCGCGGACATTGCGCAGCTTGAAGAGGTACTCGTGATAGGCGCTGTGTGGCTCGCCCTGCTCCCCTTCGCCCGTTGCCCGGAAATGCTCCGACGGGGATGCGTAGACGGGCTGCCCGGCCTGGATTGCAAAGCCGATCGTGCGCGCAATGCCAAAAGCACCCAGGACGTCGAGTTTATCGGCATCGAACAGGATGCGGGCCTCCAGGCTTTGGGGTTGCTCCGATCCCCGGAAGCGATGCGCACGGATGCAGTGCAGGACGGCGTTGATCTGTTCCTGCTCCCAGCCTTCAGCCTCGAGGACCTGACGCGCAAACTGCGCCGAGCGCTTCTCGTGCTGCTCGCGCCCCTCCGGATCTGCCGGATGTGCGCTGGCGGCGTCGTGCAGGAGTGCAGCCGCGCGCAGGATGTCCAAATCCGCATCCAAACTGGAACCGATCTGTTCTGCCATTCTCAGCACGCGCAGGACATGGTCAAAGCCATGGACCGGATCCGCTTCGTCATACCACGCCCGAGCTTGATCGATGGTGGGCATAAGCTGCTTCACTCTCCTGTGAGCACGAGCGGCTTCCCGTGTATGGGGTGGGTCATAACATGGATTTCGATCCCATAAACCCCCGCCAGTTCCTGGGGGGTGAGCACATCGACTGGTCGGCCGACGAGATGAACCGTACCAGCGGATAGCAGCGCCACCCGATCGGCAAATTTCGATACGAGATTCAGGTCGTGCAGTGCGATCAGCACCGCCAGATGATCTTCCTCAACCAGCTTGCGCACAAGTTTGAGCAGCAAATCTTGATGGCGTAGGTCGAGATGGGCGGTTGGTTCGTCCATCAACATCACCGGGGTCGCCTGGGCCAACGCGCGGGCGATCAGCACCCGCTGTTGTTCACCACCTGACAGTTCACCGATTGGCCGCTGCGCCATTGTGTCTGTCTCGGTCCGCTCCATGGCCTCCCAGGCGATTTCGAGATCGCGGTGGCTCTCCCGCTCCAGCCAACCCAGGTAGGGCGTGCGGCCCATCAGCACCAAGTCGAGCACATTGAACGCCGGCGGCAGGTTCAGCGCCTGGGCGACAACGGATATCCTGCGCGCCCGATCGTCCGGGCGCAGTCGATGCAGGTCCACGCCATCAATCTTCACCGAACCGTGGCGCAGGGGAAGCGTGCCCGAAGCCGCCTTGATCAGGGTCGACTTTCCAACCCCATTCGGCCCCACCACGGCCAGCACTTCTCCTGGTGCGACATCCAGGTTGACATCATGCAGGGTGAAGGATCGCTGGTAGCCGACCTCGACCTCTTCCAGGGATAGAACACCCTTCACCAAAATCGCACCTTCCCTTTTGCTCTATGCAGCAGCCACAGGAAGAAGGGTGCACCAATCGCCGAGGTAACAACCCCGACCGGGAGTTCACGGGGTGCGAGCACCATGCGAGCGACGACGTCCGCCGACAGTAAAAAACTCCCGCCCAGCAGGATAGCAAGCGGGAGCAAGCGCCGGTGATCTGGTCCCCAGAGCAAACGAACGACGTGGGGGACGATTAGCCCGACGAAGGCGATGATGCCAGAAAATGCGACTGCCGTCGCCGCGACCATCGAAGCGGCAATGATAATCACCAGCTTGATCCGCTCGACATTCAACCCGAGCTGGCGGGCCTGATCATCCCCAAACTGCAGCACGTTCAGCGGTCGCCCCAGGGTGAGCAAGGTTAACAGCCCAATCAGCAGGTAGGGGAGGGAAGCGTAGACTGGCTCCCAGCCACCCAGTGCGAACCCCCCCACCATCCAATTCACAGCACGATGGAGTTCCTGGGTTGAGAGCAGCATGATCATGCTGGTCATGGCTGTGGCAAAGGAACTCAGCGCCACCCCGGCCAGGATCAAGGTCGTCACGGGTGTCGTACGCCCAACCTGTGCGATGGCATAGACGATGGCGACCGTGATCAAAGCACCCACGAACGCAGCTGCCGGCACCGCCGCCATGCCGAGCAGGTCTGCCGGCCAGCGGGCAGCCATGGCCAGCACCGCACCCAACCCGGCGCCTGAAGCCACACCGATGATATAGGGATCTGCCAGCGGATTTCGGAACAAGCCCTGGAAGGCAGCACCGCTCCCGCCAAGCGCCATCCCCGTGATCGCAATCAAGACTGTATTCGGCAGGCGGATCTGGTACAGGATCGTACTGAAGGTTCCCGGCCAATCACCCACGATCGAAGTACCCGGGAGCCTGGCCGCCAGCATCCGCAGAAGATCCCTCAGCGGGATCGAGACCGGCCCTACCGCCGCGTTAAGCCCGGCCGTGAACAGCAGTGCGATGACCGTGATAACCCACGGGGCCCAGGAATGCTGCATCCAGGTACGACGAACCACGAGAGGGTCGAGCAGGGCACCCTTGTCCATCGCTACTCGAACTTCTCGGGATGAACCAGCTTAGCCATCAACTCGAGCGCGTTCACCATCCTTGGTCCTGGCCGATCAACCCAGTTGGTTTCGATGGGGTGAATCCGGCCAGTCAGCACGGCCTCGATCCCTTCCCAGCCGGCGCGAGCGCTGAGCGAATCAACCGTCGTCGGCACCCAGGGCCCGGCGCCGAATAAGATCACCTGGGGATCTGCAGTCACGATCGTTTCCAGGTTAATCTGCCCCCATCCCTCGATCCCGGCTGCCATATTTTCACCACCTACCATTGAGATGAGCAGATCCTGGAACGTGCCAGTCCCGGTGGTCCAGGGCGCGGTCGGGTCACTGCCATCAACTTCATAGAACACCCGCACTGGCTCAACGGATTGCACGGCATCGGTCACCGCCTTCACCCGGGCCTGCAGGCTCTCCGTCAACGTTTCGGCCTCAGCAGTGTGGCCGGTCAGATCCCCAACCGTGAGCAAGTTCTCGAAGAGTTCCTCAAAGGTCATCGGGTTGGGAAGCAGGTAGAGCGTGAGACCTAGATTTTCCAGGGCTTCGACCTGTTCCGGGCTGGTGATCGTTGCAGCCAGCACCAGGTCTGGCTCGAGGGCCAGGATAGCCTCGGTGTTTAACTCTCCGTAGGTGCTACCGATGCTGGTGACGGCCTGCGCTTCGGGCGGGAAATCCGAGATCTCATCCCTGCCTATCACCTGCGCACCTGCTCCCAGAGCGAACAGGATCTCTGTGTTGGAGGGTGCCATGGAGATGATCCGCTGCGCCGGCCCTTGCAGGATTACCTCTCGCCCGAGACCGTCGCTAAACACGAGCGGTTGTGGTTCCGGGGTTGGTGATGGTTCGGCAACTTCAGTTGCAGTCTGAGCAAGAATGGGTTCGCTTGTGGCGGGTATTGCCGGGGCACAGGCTACGGCAAGCAAGAGCGTGATGGTCACGATGATCAACATGAACAATTTCCGAGTTTGCAAATGGAGCAACATATTCAATCCTTCCAGCACGGTTTCAGGCACTTACGTAACGACTCGATGTGACCAGGCGGGAAAGCAAATGCCTTCCCCTGGTCGATTGCGGGAAGGCGTTAGGTAGAAGATGCCATGAACGCACCCTCCTTTCCGCGAAGGAGCACAAGGTGAAGGGCAGAGGTGGGTATCCTGGCTTGGATGGAGAAGACTCCATCCCTACAGTTGCGGGACAGCCCCGGACTTCAGCATATGGTGTTCGTGCTGGTACCGGCTTCCCCTTGGTCACCAGAGCATCCGGGCTCATGGCGACCCCTGCCATTTGAATTGATTGGCTAGATTATAGTCACCGAGAGACTGGCAAGTCAAATGAATTTCGTCACTTACAGCCAGAGATGGCCGACCCTATTGTAGGTACAACCGCAGCTCTGGTTCGCGTTGACGCTCCACGCGGGCATGTGATAGAATTCAACGCTTTAATAGACAGCTTGGAGGCAACCGGTGGCGAAACGGACGACCGGCGTGGTGCGCTGGTTTGATGGGTCTAGAGGTTACGGCTACATCGACGCCCAGGACGGGGAAGATGTATTCGTGAACTACCATGATATCACCGGTGAGGGACTGCAGCTGCTCATCGCAGGCGAAAAGGTCGGTTTTTACCTTGAAAACTCGGTACGCGGGCTGCACGCAACAGACGTGACTCGATTGAATTGAACCTGGGTTGTTCGCGAGAGGTACTCCACCCCGCCCGGCCGCAGGCCCGACGGGGTTTATTCTATATTTGAACAAGACACAGCAAGGCTGTGCTTAGAAAAGAAGGAAAACACACATGAGTAAAGTATTACGAATCGTCCCCCTGGGCGGATTGGGGGAGGTCGGGAAGAATATGATGTCGATCGAGTACGGGGATAATATCCTCATCGTCGATACCGGCATCATGTTTCCCGAGAACGATATGCTGGGGATCGACTATATCATCCCCGACTTCCGCTATCTGCTTGATAAAAAAGACAAGATTCGAGCGATCATCATCACCCATGGGCATGAAGACCACACCGGTGCTATCCGCCATGTGGTTGAAGAAATCCAGGCGCCAATCTACGCTACGGGCCTGACGCGCGGCCTGCTTGAGGTCAAACTCGCACGGGGTGGGAAGCTAAATGACGTAGAGCTTAATACCATCAAGGCCGGGGATACGATCCAGCTGGGTCCTTTCCAGGTCGAAACCTTCCACGTCTGCCATTCCATACCGGATGCGATCGGACTGGGGATCACGACCCCAGCCGGATTGCTCGTTCACACCGGCGACTACAAGTTTGATCACACACCGGTCGACGGCTGGCCGACGGATTTTGGAAAACTAGGTGAATTCGGCGCACGGGGGGTGTTGGCCTTGCTAGCCGATTCGACCAACGCTGATGAACCGGGCTGGACCCCTTCCGAGGCGGTGATCGATCCAACCTTTGATCAGGTCTTCCGGGAGGCGAACGGTCGGATCCTAATTGGATCATTCGCCTCGCTTATCTCGCGCATGCAGCAAGTCGTCCACGCTACAGAGCGCCATGGGCGCAAGCTTGCCTTTGTTGGTATGAGCATGGTCGAGAACGCTAAGATGGCCCGCCAGCTTGGCTATCTCGAGGTACCCGATGATTTGATCGTCAACCTGGATCAGGCGCTGAGCATGAAGGATTCACAGGTCGTCTTGATGTGCACTGGCACACAGGGTGAACCTTCCTCTATTCTCGGCCGGCTCTCGAGCGGCACCAACCGTCAGTTCGATATTCGTGAAGGTGATACCGTCGTGCTTTCCTCCTCGCCCATCCCGGGCAACGAGGAAATGGTCCACCGAACGATCAACCGCCTCTTCCAGCGCGGGGCAAATGTGATCTATGATGCCATCGCGCCAGTCCATGTGTCCGGGCATGCCAAACAGGAAGAAATGAAGCTCATGCTCCAACTCACCAAGCCCGAGCACCTCATTCCTGTTCATGGTGAGTTGCGCCACCTGATCCAGCATGCAGCCCTTGCGCGCGAGATCGGCCTGCCAGCCGAGAAGATAGCGGTCATCGAAAACGGGACTGTCGTCGAGTTTCAAGATGGGAAAATGTCGATCGGTGAGCGCATCCCGGGTGGATATATCTTCGTCGACGGAAGCGGGGTTGGTGATGTGGGCCCACGGGTTATGCGCGAACGTGAAGCGCTCGCGCGGGATGGCTTCGTTATTGTGCACCTGAATCTCGAAAGCAAGGGGGGTAAGCTGCTCGGCGATCCAGAGATCCTTACCAAGGGCTTTGTTTTTGTCCGCGATGCGGATGAATTGATCGGAGAGGCCAGCCAGCGTGTGATCGAGCTGGTCAGCGATGACGCAAACGGTAACCTGACCGACCGGATCGAGAAGGAACTTGGCCGTTTCTTCTATGCAGAAACTCGCCGGCGGCCGATGGTCTTCGTCTTCATCTCCCAGCAAGGCTGAGCAATTCTACTGAGTTGACCTGCGATCTTGGTCATTCCGGTTCACATGGATATAATCACTTCTCCATGAAGGCACATACTGCTGCGGCTGCTCTCTTGCTCATACTGCTGCTCACCGGCTGTGGCCGCTATTTGCCAGTCTCCCTTCAGCCAACGGCAACCCAGACCGCAAGCCCTGCTCCGCCAACGGCGACTCCTGTGCCGCTAGCTGCCCTCGTGAACGGAGAATTCATTACGCTGCAGGCGTTTGAAGCTGAAGTGCAACGCTTCGAGGCGGCCCAGATGGCGGCTGGCATCGAGCTTGCAACTCTAGACGCATACCCAGAACAGGTTCTGGGGGCTTTAATCGAACTCAAGTTGCTGGCTCAGGGTGCGGTCAGCCTGGGGTTGAGGGTATCTGAAAATGAAATCGAGCAGCGTCTTGCGAACCTAACTGCCGAATTCGGGGATGCACTTGAGTTTGAACGCTGGCTGGAAGCCGAAGGTTACATACCCGAGACATTTCGGGATGTACTGGAGGAGCAGGTGCTTGCAGCACGGATGGTCGAGGCAATTGTACAGGGACTACCCGAGCAGGTAGAACAGGTTCACGCTCGGCACATCCTCGTCTCGACGAGAGCCGAGGCCGAAGAGATCATGGCCTTGCTTGCCTCGGGCAGCGATTTCGCTACACTCGCGAGTCAGGTTTCGCAGGATGCCAGCACACGACCTGCGGGCGGGGATCTGGGCTGGTTCCCACACGGCTACCTGCTCGTGCCTGAAGTAGATGACGCCGCTTTCTCGCTGGAGCCTGGCAGCATCAGCGGTATCGTAGAGAGCATTCTCGGCTACCACCTGGTCCAGACGCTTGAGCGCGGCTCACATGCGCTAGATGCTAATGTTCAGCGCTGGCTGCAAACGCAAGCGGTCGAAAACTGGCTTGCTGAGCAGCGTGGTGTGTCTGAAATCGAAGTTTTCATCACACCATAATGGGGTAGGCAGGAGAGGAAAACTATGGATGAGCAATTCGCACATATTCCACGCCGGCGGTCGAGCGGTCTGGGGGCTTTATTCGTCAACCTGATTACGCTGATCGTGGTGTTGGCCATCGTGGCAGTACTTGCCATTTACGCAATGGTGTTCTTCAATCCGTATTCGGGTTACAACCTGTTTCCCCCACCCACGCTGCCTGCCATTCTTGGCACACCTACCGCGACCCATACACCGGCAATCCCGCTGCCGACGATGTGGACACCGACGCCGTCCAAGACACCGCTTGCCACGCTGACGCCGACGCCTGTCCCCACGGAAACGCCGGTTCCCACACCTACGCCGACCGATCCAGGCCCCCCCTTCGCACTTCAGCCCGGCAACCCGGTCGGCATCCCGAACATCGCCAATGATCTATCCTGCGACTGGATGGGAGCCGGTGGTCAAGTGTTCAACCTTGAGAACGCTCCGATCGCACGGCTGGGTGTGCACCTTGAAGGCGAAGTGGACGGCAAGTCGATCAGCCTGGATGCGCTCACAGGGAGCGCGCCCGACATCGGACCGTCGGGCTATGTCTTTGACCTGAACGATCAGCCGATCGCCAGTGAGGGCATGCTCTGGATTCAGCTCAATAACGGCGGCGGGACTCCGCTCTCCGAGCAGATCTACTTTGACACCTTCAACAACTGCAATCAGAATTTCATCATGATCAACTGGCGCCAGGTGCGCGAACAATAAGCCGATGTTGGAGCGAAGCAAAGACCCCTGCGGCTTGCCTGCAGGGGTCTTTTTCTTCACACCCACCCGTGGGTTCTCAGTCCAACGCGCGTAAGACCGCATGTAGCTGCCGGCAAACATAATCCACGTCCTCCTCCGAGAACGTGCTGGCAAAAGGCAGCGCTAGGCTGCGGCGGCCAAGGTCTTCCGTCACAGGGAAATCACCCTGCTCGTAGCCATACTGCTCCCTGAAATACGGTTGGAGATGGATCGGTGTGAAGTACGGCCGGGTGGGAACGCCTCTCGCCTCGAGCTGCTCGACCAGCGCGCTGCGGTCGATTTCCCCCGATAAACGAATCACGTAGACGAACCAGCTCATGCGCGTTGTGGGTGCTACGACCTGTGGAACCTCGACCTGGGCAATCTCTGCCAGGCGTTCACCATACCAGCGTGCGACCCTTTCTCGTTTCTGCAGCAATTCTTCGAGACGTGTCATCTGGACCCGGCCCAGGGCTGCACTCAGCTCATTCAGCCGGTAGTTGTAGCCCAGATAAGTATGTTCCAACCATGTATCTCCTGGAGCACGACCCTGGTTACGCAGCGCACGCATCATCTCCGCCAGCGTATCATCATCGGTGACGATCATCCCGCCTTCAGCCGTTGTGATCTGCTTATTGGGGTAAAAAGCGAAAACCCCGACATCACCCTGCATGCCGGCCGGCCTTGACCGGTAGGAGGCTCCCAGCGCTTCACAGGAGTCCTCGATCAGGGTCAGCCGGTGGTCTTCGACAACAGGTATGAGCGCGTCGTAGTCCGCCGGCTGCCCAAAGACATCCACGCTGAGCAAAGCTTTTAGCGCTGCCTGCTCCTGGGCGCCGCGCCGGGGCAGCCAGCGCTCGGCTCGTCCACTACCCGATTCAAGATCCCGGACAGCAGTGGCAAAGAGCTCGGGATCTATATTTCCAGTCTGTGGATCGACGTCAACGAAGATCGGGGTCGCACGTTCATAGAGCAGGACATTGGCCGAGGCAACAAAGGAAAAGGGCGTGGTGATCACCCAGTCCCCATCGCGGATCCCGGCCGCGCGGACACAAAGATGCAAGCCGGCGCTCCCAGAATTGACGGCGATTGCGTGGCGGGCACCCACTGCCCTGGCTACGCTCTGCTCAAAGCCCTCTACTTCTGGGCCCATGCTCAAGCGTGGCGTCTGCATCACCGCCCCGACTGCTTCGCGTTCCTTGTCGGTCAGGTCGGGAGCAGACATGGGAATATGACGCATACCCTGTTGGAGCTTACCCGGATTCGTCACACTTAACTCCTCTACGCTGCTCACGGCCAGATTGCGCCCGCTCGCACGACCTTGCCCTGCGGGACATCGGCCTTGATGACTGCGCTGTTCCCGATTCTTACGGCCTCCCCCACGCGAACGCTCAGGTTCACAGTGACCGACATTCCTACCAACGTCCCCCGGCCAACCTGGACATCGCCGGCCAGGCAGACGCCCGGTGCGATATTGACGTACCTGGAGAGCCGGCAATCATGGGAGACGATCGCTCCTGTGTTAACGATGCACCCAAAACCAACGACTGCCTCGCTGCCAACATACGCATGTGGAAATACTTGTACCCCAGCCTCGAGCGTCGCACTCGCTTCCACAAACGCAGTCGGATGGATCAAGGTCGGGAAGGCGAACCCGGACGCGAGGAGCCGTTGGAAAACAGCGACCCTGCTCATCATATCACCCACACCTCCGACCGCATTCACGGCGAGGTGGATTCCCTTTTCAAAGAACGCCGCCAGGTCATCCCCGGATCCGATGACCGGCACACCCATGATCATCACTCCTGGCTGCAAGCTATCGTCGATGAATCCTGCAACTTCGTAGCCTTCAAGCACGCGGAGCATATCCAGCACCGATTTTCCATGACCACCGCCACCATAGATGAGCAGCTGACCGCGCTCATCCGTGGGTTCGGGCGGCTCCAGTTCTTCCGCCTGGCCATCGTCCTGCAAAGCCCGCAGCGAGGCTTCCGTGATCAACGGGCCGATCGGGAGTCCAGATAGATCGATCCCGAGCCGGATCGCAAGCTGACGGGCAGGGGCCGTGATCCGCAGTCCAGCCGGTTCACCGGGCTCACCAGCCGCCGGTACCCGCTCGATCTCAGGCGGGCTCCAATCGGCCCGATCTGTAATCCAGCACAGGCTGCTTCCGGCACGCAAGGTATCCCCCACGCGGGCGACCAGGCCAACGACATATCCCTCGCGCTCGGCATACAGTTCGGTCGTGGATTTTGTGCTCTCAAGCGTGCACAGGCGCTGGCCGACGCTCACATGATCACCTTCCACGACATCCAGAGCTGCAAGCTGCAGTTCAGTTTCGTTCGGGTTCAGGAGGGGTATCAAGACCTGAGAAGCTTCGTTCATTTTGATTCTCGCTTAGGCTAGGTGTCCCGGAGTCTAGCGCATCCAGCGCGCTGTGCACAAAGCACAATCAATTTACGCTCATTGCATCAAGCTGAGCGCAGCTGCAACAATCCCTTCAACCTGGGGCAGGACGGCCTGTTCAAGCTCGCCGGCGGCCGGGACCGGGAGCTGCATGGCTGCGACCCGCCTGGCGCGCAGATCCGCGCCCAGGGCTTCTTGCATGCGGGCGACACACTCGGCTCCCCAGCCAAGATCCAGACCGGATTCCTCGACGGTAAGCAGCCTTTTTGTGCCGGAAACACTCGCCAGCCAGGCTTGCTCCAGGAAGGGGCTGAGCTGCGTGGGGACGAAGAGCTCGGCGAAGATCTCATGTTCGTAGGCCAGCTCCAGCAGAGCTTGCTTCGCCAGCTCCGCCATGTAGCCGTAGGCCGCAATCGTTAGCGAAGCTTGCGGGGCGGAGCGAATTCTCAAGCGGCTGGCGGGATACGAGCCCTCGCTCAACGAAAGCTCGAACTCTCCACCGTCCACACCCCACTTCTGCGGATAGAGCAATTTATGTTCAACTAGCAAAACCGGATCATCATCCTCGAGAACGGCATGCTGTAGAAGATCGCCCGGAGAAGTGAGGGTATTGATCGCCACCGTCCGCAGCCCGGGCATACCTAAAAAGTGTTTCTCAAGGGATTGTGAGTGCGTCGGGCCGTACCCCCGCCTGCCACCCATTGGGGTGCGGACCACCAGCGGTACCCGCACCTGATCGTTGCTCATCCAGCGAAACTTGGAGGCATGATTGAGGAGCTGATCCCCGGCAAGCATCAGGAAGTCACCGAACATGATCTCTACGATCGGTCGCAAGCCCCGCAGTGCCATCCCGATGCCCGCCCCGACGATCCCGGCTTCGGAGACCGGCGTACCGAGCACCCTTGCCGGGAATTCCGTGGAAAGCCCGCGTGTGACTTTGAATGCCCCGCCGTAGGGATCAAGCAGATCTTCACCGAGCAGGTAAACTTGCTCGGA
>DAOUEJ010000175.1:0-9828 GCA_034430615.1 Anaerolineales bacterium
CCTCCCTGGCACGCCTGCGCGGCCCGGAAACACCGAGAGAATTGCTAGCCCTGGCGCTGCAGGATGCACCTCTTGAGTCGGACGAAACCATCATCGTGGATACCAGCCCGGATGTGACTTTCTGCGAGATGGGAATTCAAGCGTCGGATGTTGTGTTCGTCCCCATTACCCTGTCACATCAATCCGGGATTCCCACGCTGAACACGCTCCAGGCAGCCCTGAACGCCGGGAAGACAATCGGGGGATTGATCCCGACTCTCCTGGGCAGAGCCAAGTGGCAATCGAAACGAGTCGAAGCGTGGCGAGAGTCGCTTAAGAACCTATTTCATTAACTATCTCCATCGAGAAGGCTTTGTGCTGAGAATTATCGGACTTGTATTTCAATTCGCAGCCATTTCAAGCTTCAGCTGGAGTAATTACAGAAGCTCATGAAAGACTAGGCTGCATCGCTTTGGCTCTCATAGACCAGGCACCCTGCACGGGTTGGGTGATCCTGGACAAGCGCCTCGCCAGGTACACTGCGCAGGAGCCAGAGGACCAATATATCCCCGCCGGCGGCGAGGACGAAAAATAAACCATAGATCATCACCAACTGATTCGCGAGTAAGATACCCAGCACATAAGGAACCAGGCCCAGGGTCAGGAGTGGCAGCACGACGCCGGTGCGGTAAATGCGGGCGGGGACTGGGCCGCGCAAGTGTGCATAGGGCGAGAGTGTATGGAATTTAAAGCCAAACCCGACCCGGCTCGCCGGCAGCTGTCCGGCGATGATCCAGCCCAGTGCGTGGAGCACTTCGTGGAAGGTGATGCCGGCGATAAGCAAGGCCAGGAAAAGGGCCAGCCGGCGTGCATCGACCTCCGCCGCCTGTGATGACCCTTTTTGCAACGTGAAGTACAGCAGGTATAACCCGATCCCGAGCGGGAACGAGGCGAGGATCACAATCAGGTTTGCACGTGCGAGCGAGATCGAGCGATCATTTCTCTCTGTTCGATCCCATCCATCACCGGTCAAGGTTCCTCCCACCCGAGCGTTCTACCCGTCAATGTTGGGGAAAACGGCATCCTTGCAGGTTCACCACCGTACGGAAGTGCAAGCGGAGCAAATCACCAAATCAGATCCCTCCGGGGGGAGAAAAAGCTCGGTTATGTCAACCGGTATTAGGAGACTCGCATCAATCCGAGCCCGCGCCACAGCCTGCGCATTATGCCATGCCCGAAATCAGGGTTTAGGAACTGGTTCGGGCAGGAGCCCGGGATGACCTGGATCCCATTCGCCCGGCATTTCTCGACCGCCTTCTGCGAGACGGAGGTCATGCTCGCCGCCAGCCCGGGTTTCGTTCCCAGCATGCAGTGCATCCAGACATGTTTGATCCCCAGCTGCCTACACTCCTCCACGATCTGCTCGGTGACCTTCGGATTGGTGAGGATGAAGACTGCCTCCGGCTTTTCGGGGATCGAGGTCAAATCTGGGTAGCAAGTTACGCCCTGATATTCTGAAAGGCGTGGATTCACTGGCCAAACGGTGTATCCTGCATCCTTGAAGCGCCGATAGGCCGTATTACAGCCTGTCTCACGCTGATCAGACACGCCCACGACCGCAATCGTTTTCTGCGCTAGAAAATTCTCAACAAGTATGTCGATCTCAGCCATAAGGACTCCTCCCTTGTCCCGGATACCTCATCCTAATCGCTTCAACGCCGGCTGATGAATCCTACACCCTTGCTTCCCGAGCGGATGATGGGAAGCCGAGCCTACAGCCTGATGGTCACAAGCACGTGTCACCCATGTGAGGGGTTGAGCCTTCCGAGCCAGCGTTTTCGAAAGACCGGAGCAACGCCGGACGGAGAAGTCCGTCGATCAAGTCATAGGTCGGCGTCGGAACACCGCTGGCGCGACCTAATTGAACAATCCTCCCGCTGAAAGCCTCCAACTCGAAGGGCCGTCCACTGGCGACGTCGCGTTGCATCGAGGGTGTTGTGCTGGGTTCGAAGCCCTCAAGTAATTTCATGGCCTTATCGACTGCATCCGGGGCAAGTTTGATCCCCTGTGCGTGCGCCAGGGCATCGACTTCGCGCATCGCGTTTACTAGAATCATACGCGTTTGCGGGACACGTAGAATCTCTCCTGCATTTACCTGGGCAAGCGATGACACACTGCCGAAGGATGCGATGAAGAGGAACTTCGTCCAAATGTCCACGAAAATATTCGAAGAATGAACGGCATCCACCCCACAGTCTTTCCAGGTAGCGAGAATGCCCGCCAGGCCTGGGCAAGGGCGCTGATCGAGTTCACCGGCCACGATGCGGCGCAGCTGACTCGTCTGGTGGATCACGCCAGGCGCTTCCACCATGGAGCTTATACTGCACAGTCCGCCCACGACCAAATCCGATCCGAGTGATGAGATCAGGATTTCGTGCGCGTCGATGCCGTTAAGAAGAGGGAGGATAAGGGTCTGGGCGTCGATAAGAGGCTGCATGTGAGCGCAAGCCTCACTCAGCTGATAATGCTTCACCGCCACAATCAGGTATTCGACCGGGCCGACCTCCGCTGGGTCATCCGTTGCATCGATCTTCTTGAGTTGGAAATCCCCATGCGGACTTTTTACCTGCAATCCGTGCTTGCGCATCGCCGCAAGGTGCTGACCACGTGCGATGAAGGCGACGTCATGACCTGCTCGAGCGAGCAATCCCCCAAAATAGCCACCGACGCCACCGGTGCCGAAGATGGCAATCTTCATAGGGTTCTCACAAGCTGGCTTTGGAAGCGCCACCATCGAACATTAAGGCATGACCATGGATGAAAGCAGCCGCCGGTGAGGCCAGAAAGGCGATGGTTTGCCCGAACTCCTCCACCGTACCCATCCGCCCCAGGGGGATGCTGCCCGTCACTTTAGAGGACTCCTGTTCTATGCTCGCTCCGCTTCGGGTGGCTCGATCGCTCATCAACTGTTCGACACGTCCGGTCCAGGTCCACGCTGGATTGACGGAGTTGACTCGAATCCCCTTGGAGCCGAACTCGTTTGCCAGCGACTTCATCAGGCCGATCACGGCCATGCGCACGGAGTTAGAGAGGATCAAATTATCGATGGGCTGCTTCACGGAATAGGATTGTGTGGTGACGATGCACCCATAGCCTCGCTCCAACATGTGGGGAATTACCGCATAGCACAGGCGCACCGCGCTCATCAACGTAAGCTGCACAGCTGCTTCCCAATCCGCGGGCTTGAAACTCAGAAAGTTACCCGGCGGGGGTCCACCGGCATTGATAATCAGGATGTCAATTTTCCCAAAGTGCTCGAGAGTGTTTTTTACCAGGCTCTCAATATCCTCGGGCACGGTAAGATCGGCATGAATGGGCAGCACTTCGGCGTCCGTATGGTCATGAATCTCAGCTGCAGCTACATCGATCTGGTCGCTTCGTGAGCAGATCGAGACACGGGCGCCCTCCCGTGCCAGAGCCAGGGCGGCTGCTTTCCCTAGTCCCTTCGAGGCTGCAGTTACGAGTGCAACTTGATCCTTGAGTCCCAGGTCCATGGTGTCGTCTCCATCAGTTGTGTGTGTTGAATCGTAGCGTTCAAGCCGCTTGATATACGGCTACACTCAATGCGTGCCTCAAGGCCTCCCCTGCTCCCATCCCCAGATAAAGCCAACACGCCCCCGGAGGTGGCGCTCCCGCCGCTGGTTGATCCGAAGCGGTATCCCTCCCAGACTTAACCGGAGTCGTCTTTGAGCTCCGCTCAAGCCGTTGGTTTCTTCTTCCCCTGGCGGCGCTCCTCCAATGCCTTCTCGGCGGCTTTGCCATACGGCGAACCCGGAAAAGCCTCTGCCGCTTCCCGGAAGTGCCGCACGGATTTTGCATCGTTGCCCAGCTCGCGCAAGGCGATCCCCAAGTTGTATTGGCACGCCGCTTCGTAACGAATTCCCAGGCCGCCATCCTTGGCCTCATCCAAGACCGTGTTCAGGATGCCTTCAGCACTGGCAGGGTTCTTTCGGAGGAGCTGCACAACCCCCATGTTGGTCAGCACGATCAGCCGGGTTTGCTTGTCAGGGAATAGACCCAAAGCCACTTGCAGGATCGTAATAGCGTCCCGTTGACGCCCTCTTCCAGATAGAAGGTTGGCAATATCCGTGAGCAGGCGGGAGCGCATGGTGACCAAGTAAAGGAAGACAAGGAAGAGAATCGGGTTGACATCTGAGCGGGTGAGATAACCCAGCCCCGAGACCAGCAGCGTGATCAGGGCGGCTTCCAGGGTAAATTGCAAGGAGACCCCCTCACGCCTGATGTGCGATAGGAACCCGAATAGAAAGGCGTAGGAAAGACCTACGACAAGGATCATAAGATAGAAATTCATGGATGGACCTCGTCTGCCGTGTTTTGCGTGGGATAGCTAGATGGCGGCAGATTCATATCAAAGGGCGTGGTTATGCAAACGCATGATCGGCCGTCCGCTGCAGCATCTCTATACCGCGCACTTCGGTCTC
Organism: Anaerolineales bacterium; assembly: GCA_034430615.1. Lineage (GTDB taxonomy): Bacteria > Chloroflexota > Anaerolineae > Anaerolineales > E44-bin32 > E44-bin32. The sequence continues at coordinate 4,482 of DAOUEJ010000175.1, forward strand.
GAATAGCGGGATGATCGCCCGGACGGATCCATTGAATTTCCTTTCGATCTCGTCCATATACTCCGCCTGCATAGCAACGCGGTTTTTGACGAAATCTGGCGTGTCTTCCTTTATACTCTGCCTGTCAATCAGCATGTTGACGATCACACCGCCAACGGGGATGCCAAAGTCCTCGAACCATTGGATAAAGCGCGTGATGACCGCGATCGGCAAGGCTTCTGGCAAGGTTACAAAGAAGAAGGCGGTTAGTTCAGGATCGGTGAGCAAATTCTTCGCGTTCTGCATCCGCTGCCGGAAATTAAGGAGATAGTCCATGAGAGGATCTTTTTGCTGCTTCTTACGGCTGTAAGAGAGCAGATCGCGCAGCGATGAAGCTTCCTCCCGGCTCTTCATCATCTTGTTAACCCACAGCGAATAGACGGAAGACATCCCCAACAGACGCCGTGCGTTGGCCGTGGGGGCTGTATCAAACACGTAGACATCATACTCATCCTCGAACATCAGGTCGATCATGTTCTCGAACATGGCCGATTCTTCAAAGGCCGGATTCATGGTCGCTGATTCCACGAATTCGTCGGCCTTGGTCTTGATATCAGCGTACTTGAGAAACCAGCTGATTTTTTCGCGGATCTCCTGCTTGGACCGCTCGATCGTGTCGTGTGTGTCGATCTCGTAGGCAGTCAGGTTCGGGGCATCGCTCACCGGGGTGCGTACGCCGAATACATCCTGATCCAGCAAGCTGGAAAGGCTGTGCACCGGGTTGGTCGAGGCCAGGAGTGTACGCTTTCCCTGCTTCGCGAACCTCAAGGCGGCAGCACCCGCAAGGACGGTCTTTCCAACCCCACCCTTTCCGCCGAAGAAGACGTACTTCAGCCGTGGTTTCTCGTTCAGGAAATCTTGTGTGGACTTAACAATCATGGGAATGCTCCTCAGTGCGGCATACACACCTAAGTGGCTTTGGTCGGAACAGTACCGAACATCGCCTCGGCCATCTTCTTGATCATGGGCAAGCCGGTCACATCTCGTTCGAACTCGGGGATGTGTGCCAGGACTCGATCGCCAAACTGCTCGTGAATGTGCTTTAGGTGAGTCTCCTGCATCTCGAGACGATTACGTAGATATGCTGGGATGTTCTGATCCGCCAGTTCGGGTGGTATGACGCGGTTGACGATATATCCGCATAGCGGGACATCGTACTTGGCAAAAAGGTCTGCCGCCTTGGCCGTATCCAGCAGGATCATCTCCTCTGGAATGATGACGAAATAGAACGCCGTCTTCTCTTTGTCGGTCAGGATGCCCGAGGAGGTGTTGATACGGTGTTTGATGTCCATTAGTTCGGATAGGATCATATCCTCCTCGGTGGTCTCTTCGCGTTTGATCACCGAGGCGACTTTCGAATATTCCTCCATCTCCTGCCGTAGGCGCGTGATCTTATCGATCCACTCATCGTAGACGCTTGCCATGCTGAGGTAGTAGAGGGCATGCCCCAGCGGCACAAGGTCGTAGATGTAGTAGTCGTACTCCCCGGCCACGACGATGTCCACAACCTGATCGAAGATTGCACTCTCTTCCATGGCAGGCTCGGCCGCAGCCGCCTGGATGTAGTTCTCGATCTCTTCCGGGATCTCCTCCATGCCATACATATCCAGGATCTTCTGCCGGATTTCCTGCTGGTAAGCCCGGATGTGCTGATCCGCATCGATTTCCTGGGCGAAGAGATTGGGCATGATTTCAACCGGTCCCTTACCGAAGATGTCACGTTTGAAAATGTCCGATAGCGAAGCTTGCGGATCGACCGAGAATACCAGGACGCGAAACCCGGATTGGGCCAAGTGATATGCAGTTGCTGCTGAGAATGTAGTCTTTCCCAGGCCACCTTTGCCGCCGAACATAATGTAGCGACGTTCAGGGTTCTCTTCAAACATTTTTGCCAATGACATTCGGTCAGCCCTCCTAGGCTAGCGCGTCAGTGAGATCTCTCTCGCGCAGCATGCGGCGTTTCCAAGTTGAAATCTGAGGGACAACATAGGGCAGCAAGCGAAGCGAATAGTAGGGTGGCAGGATCGGCACCCCCAGCAGATCTCCCATTGTGATCAAGATGAAGAGATGCTCCATACTGCCGCGCGTCTTCAAGGCAAAACGGGTCATATCGTGACCTGCCATACCGTAAATAAACTGAATTGCAGATTGGGCAATCTTCTTCAACAAGCTCTGTTTTTCTTCGGACATCCCATGTCCTCCTTTATCATCGGATCTTGTTTTGCTATGTTGGTTTGATTCTAGCGCCACGACATATCCCGGGCAAACCTACGACCCTTATTCTGGCAACTGGATTCATCCTCTGGATATATCTTGCCGAAGAGTTGCTGCCTGCAAAGACCGTTCTCAGGAGTCTCTCAATCAACCGATTTCCTGGCCGAAGAGATCTGTGAAATCCTTCTCGCGCAACATACTCCTGCGCCAATTCTCAAACGCCGGGACAAGGAATGGCAATAGCCTCATCGTATAGTAGGGTGGCAGGATCGGCACCCCCAGCAAATCACCATAGACGATCAGCGTGAAGAGGCGTTCCTCTTCATGACGTGCTTTATTAAGCTCATGCACCCAGTCGTAGACCGTCATCCCGTAAAGGACATCACCAACCGTCCGGATGACTTTCTTGAAAAATACCAAGAACCGTTCAGATTTTTGATGCATTGACTGCAATCTTCCCATCAACCGTCAGGACTACCTGTGTTATAGAGAGAGACCCATTTGCGAAAAAAAAGAACATCTAACTTAAAGTGCTTCGGTTCTTTGGTGTGTCGCTCAGACCTCATCCCCGGGATTTCATGAAAGCTCAGTTAATCCTAGCACATGAGCGAGGTTCTCCTGCAGGATGCGGTCCAGTGCTGCACGATCCCAACCGACATGAGCTTTCCAATCCTTCACGATGAAAGACGGGTAGCTCCGCACCCGATGCCGCAGTGAAAGGAAGAAACCCTGGAGCGATTGGGGGTCGATCACTTGAATCCAGAACCGATCCCCATAACGCTCAGCCAGGTCGAACAGCCATTCGGCCAGTCGTGCGGCATCTCGAAGGAAATCCTCAGGGTATTGCTCGAGGTCTGTGCGATGGACTTGCTCGCCGATGCCAGTCTGCTGGAAGAACTGCTCACAGTGCGTGCAATGAAAAAAGTTAGACAGAACCGGAGCGATTACTTGCAGGCGTTTTCTAGGCATCGCTGATAACCCTCATACACCCTCTGGGGGTGAGGTTGGCGCGTGTCGTTTACCAACCCACCCCCAGATCCTTTATCAGAATAACCTGCTAGATCAAGGATGCAGTCCGATTCTCTTCTTCCCTATCCGGTAGATAAGTGTCCGATATCGGTCCGCCTCCTGCCGGGCATATCTATCCTGTGGGCAACATCAGAGTTCGGCTGGTTGTGGCTTCCTGGCTCGCTGGAGCGCTTGGATCCCGTCCCACACCAGGATGAGAGCAGCTATAACCAGCACGACGCAGATGATCCCAATCAGAGCCGAGGCAGCCGTCGCTTGAGCGGTTTTGGCCGCCGGCAGATTCTTGAACAGGTTCACATAGGCTACGTATAGCAGGGCAGCAATATCCGTAACGATCATGAAGATCGCCGGGTAGAGTGCCCAGTTGTGCTTTCTGCCCTCCGACAACAGCCACAATGCCACCAGCAGCAAGGCCAGACCTGCCATGAGTTGGTTTGCGGCACCGAAGGCGACCCAGATTGTCAGCCAGGGGATGATCCATACGAACAGTGCTGTCAGGGCCAGAGCCACCAGGCTGCCCACGTGCACGTTCTTCATCACCGGGATTTTATCCCCCACCATCTCCGAGCTCGCCACACGCATGAAGCGTATCACCAATTGCATGATGGTAATGGCCATGATGGTCAGGAAGACCGAGCCATAAGCCACGCCGAACGTTTGTGGAATCCCGATGTGGCTCAGGAAGCTGGCCAGGCCTCCGGCAAAGACCGCCAGAGCTGCACCTGCGCCGCCGGCATCCAGGAATCCCTGCCAGCCGCCGAAGGCTACCGTCGCCGTCAGGAACGCCATGATGGCGAACCCGGCTTCCATGAACATTGCGCCACCGCCCACAGGCAAGGCGTCGGTCTCCTTCTCCAACTGGCGCGCAGTGCCTGAGGTGGACACCAGACTATGCCAGCCTGAGATGGCGCCACAAGCGATCGTGACAAAGAGCATCGGCCAGAGCGGGCCGGCAGCGGCATTGAACGTGGTATAGGCTGGGAAGTCACCCATGCCTGGGTGCCAGATCAGGAGTCCGATCAAACCGCCGACCATGCCCAGCGTGACGATCCAGAAGGAGACATAGTTAACCGGTTGAGCGAAAGACCAGATCGGGAGCACCGAACCGAGATAGCAGAAGAGGAGCATGAGCAGCGTGCCGACAACGGCCGCCTGGGTGTTGCCCAGGAAGATGACCGGCGATTCCGCCCCGCCATACAGGCCAGAGAAGAAGTTCGAGACGGCTGGCAGCGTCCCAACCCAGATTCCCACAAAGGTTAGCACGACCGTGACAATGCTGGTCATGATGATGTCCTGCTTCCACTTATAGGTCATCTGTCCGGCGATGACACCCATTAGAACTAGGGCGATCATGCCGAAGGGAACCTGCGGTTTGATCATCAGCGATTTTCCGACCGCATTTCCAAATGCGCCCATGATCAGCAGTAGATAGAAGTAGATGAAGATCAAGAGAATGCTGCGGGCACGCGGCGAGATGAGTTTATAGCTGAGAGCGCTCAACGTCTCGCCCTCGCGTCGCACACCCATGATCAAGGAACCGTAATCCTGGACCCAGCCAATGAAGAAGACTCCCAGGATGATCCACAGGAGGGCCGGCAGCCAACCCCATTGGACTGCCACGATGGGGCCTGTTAATGGGGCCAGGGCAGCAACGGATTTAAATTGGTAGCCGAAAAGTACATTTCGGCTGGCTGGCGTGAAGTCGACCCCGTCCATGTACATCTTTGCCGGTGTCGCTTTCGAGTCGTTGGGCTGAACAATGTCTTTGTCGATCTTACGTGCGTAGACCCCATATCCAATACCAATACCGAGTGCACCCAAAAGCAGAATGATTAACGAATTCATGGCTATTCACTCCTCACTCGTTTCTAACATGGACTTCGATGGGGATGGACCTGTCGATCCATTATTCCGATAGGCATGCTCCTTTCTGTCACGCGTTTTCCTGCATACCCAGCCGAAAAAGCGTCGGGCTTTGCTGCTCAATAAGCTCAAACCACTAGTAAGATCCAGCGGATCTAGGTCCAAGACTCACTCGTCAGGTTGTACCTACCAATAAAATCTA
>DAOUEJ010000176.1:0-4027 GCA_034430615.1 Anaerolineales bacterium
GAACAAGAGGTCGTCCGCAAGGACGTGATTTCGAAGGTTGGCAAGGACGCGACCATCAGCTTCCGCGTCGATCCAGCAATCATGGGTGGACTCGTTGTGCGTGTGGGTGACCGGGTACTCGATGGTTCGGTTGCCGGCAAATTGGAAGATCTGCGCCAGACTCTGCGCTGATTGTAATTAACCGGCGCCGATCAATCAGCCCTGAGCATGGCTAAGCGACGGGGCTGGCGAGCAAGCTGATGTATCTCGCACAGCTCATCGAAGGCCTTTCTGAAAAACAATCCGGCGGTCTGCCAGAAGTAACCATCTTGGGCATGACCGCCGATTCGCGTCAGGTCGAGCAGGGCTTTCTCTTTGTCGCCGTGCGCGGCACGCTTGTCGATGGGCATGACTACCTGAAAGAGGCAGTCTTGCGGGGAGCGGCGGCTGCGGTGGGCGAGATCCCTGATCCCGGGCTTGCGATCCCCTATATACAGGTAGGCGATTCTCAGCTCGCACTGGCTGAGCTCGCCGCCGCCTACCATGGTTACCCCGCCCGGCAGCTGGTCATGATCGGCGTGACGGGGACAGACGGGAAATCGACCACCTGCAATTTGCTGTATTCCATTCTGAAAGAGGCGGGCATCCGGGCCGGGATGATCACCACGGTCAACGCCGTCATCGGTGAGCAGGTGCTGGATACAGGCCTGCATGTCACCACCCCGGAATCGATGCAGGTCCAGAGTTATTTGCGCCAGATGGTCGAGGCTGGTCTTACCCATTGCATCCTGGAAACGACTTCCCATGGTCTGGCACAACACAGGGTGAGCGCTTGCGAATTCGATCTTGGCATCGTCACGAATATTACACATGAGCATCTCGATTACCACGGCAGCTATGCGGGGTACCGGGAAGCCAAAGCCAGGCTATTCAGACAGCTTGAGCCGGCCCGGAAGAAGGCTTTTGGGCCCGAGAAGAGCGCCATTCTCAACCGGGATGACAGCTCGTACGAATTTCTGAAAGCTGCCACAAAGGCACGTGTCTATTCCTATGGAACCGGGGCTGATGCTGTGGTCCGGGCAAACGCGATTCATTCTGCGATTGGTGGATTATCGTTCAACATCCTGGATGGCGATCAGAGCTTTCCAATTAAGAGCCAGCTGGTAGGGGAATACAACGTATGGAATTTGCTTGCTTCCTGGACGGCCGGGGTGAAAAGCCTGGGCATCTCGCCTGTGGCTGCCTCCAGCGGTTTGGCTGGCTTGCAGGGCGTGCCGGGCCGGATGGAAGTGATCGATCTCGGGCAGAGTTTCACGGCCATCGTCGATTTCGCCCACACCCCCAACGCGCTTCAAAGAGCCCTGCAGACCGCACGTACCTTGACACAGGGGAAGGTCATCGCAGTTTTCGGCTCAGCTGGCCTGCGGGATCGCGAGAAGCGGCGCATGATGGCGGACGTCTCGGCCCGGTTGGCAGATGTCACCATCCTGACGGCCGAGGACCCGCGCACAGAACCCCTTGAAGATATTCTGGCAGAAATGGCAGCCGGCGCCGAAGGGGCAGGGGGGCGTGAAGGGGAGACGTTCTGGCGTGTCATGGATCGCGGCGAGGCGCTGCTGTTCGCTCTGCACAAGGCCGACACTGGCGACCTCGTGATCAGCTGTGGGAAAGGGCACGAGCAGTCGATGTGCTTCGGCGAGATCGAATACCCCTGGGATGACCGGACGGCGATGCGTGCTGCGCTGGCAGCCCTGCTCCAGATACCCGGCCCGGAAATGCCCCTTCTACCGACTTCAACCTGACCAGTCGTGGGTTGTGCTCACAGCTCCGGCAAACCGTTTCATACAGGACTAAGGGATACTTGCGGTGGGCGTACCTTAAAGTTAAAGTTGGTAGATTGGTACTACCATAGAAACCCGCGCTGGAGGGAGATGCGATGACGGATACTTCGGGGGAGGAACATACGATAGCTTTTCTCGACCTGGCTACCTTCGAGGATGGCGCCGCCATCCGCGGCGGTTGTCTGATTACGGATTCGCTCACCCGCCCACTTGAATTCTGGGTCAGTGGTGTCGTTCGCCCGTCGAGCATCCAGAAAATCCTTTACGGCGATACGATGCATGAATACATTTGTACAGACCTGGTCGGGATCCCCTTGCTGAAATCGCTTGAATCAAGCCCCGACCTGATCCTTGTGCGCGATGCTGAATTCCTCAAACTGCGCCAGCGCGTGGAAAAGTCCGTGTTATGGGTAAGAGCGACTGTCGACGGACAATATGTCCTCCAGGCTCTCCCCGGATTTGAAAATGAGGCTGAAGCGGGGCGGGACATCCTGCCGCGTCGCTTGCGTGGACGCAATATCATGGAACCCTTCCTGCGCATCCGGTCGGCGGTGGAGGAGGCGCATAAGCTGCGGGTAGGGCAGGAGAGCAAGGAATAAATTGGCCCCGCTCGAGATCAAACCCGGGAAGCGGCCGGCGCGCATCAAACCCGCGGATGTCTACCCTGCGCGTGATCCGGAACTTCCCCGATCGCCTGCAAAACCATTCCCGCTCAGCAGCAGCTTGAAGCGGGAGCCACCAAGCATCCACCAACAAGCGATCGTGCTCCAGGAAGCTAACGACTCGCTGCACCTTGCTCCAGCCGCGCTCGCCCAACCCCCTATGCAATCACTCCCCAGCGAGCTCGAGCTGGAGAACGATATCACCTCGATTGAATTAGACCATCCGCCGCTGCCATTGCTGGGGGAACATTTCTCTCCTCCAGTCATCTCGAGTCGGAGAGGACCCCCGCCCCTGCCGCGATCTTACCGTCCCGGGGTTGAGCAGGGTCATCTGCGTGCGCTGGACGTCCTTGGTCCCATCCGTAGTTTGAAGCCGGTGCTCGGGCCTTCCGTCCTCAACCAGGAATCTGCCGAACTGTTCTTACCCGCAAAGACGATGGACCATCAAATCGAGGCGATAAACGCATTCTTGAAAAATGACGCCTTCCTGCTGGCCGATGATCCCGGGATGGGTAAGACAACCTCGGTTAGTCTGGCCCTGGCTGCAAAGATGCAGGCCGGTCAAGCTCGCCGAGCGCTGATGGTGTGCTCAGAGGGTTCGCTGCGCAATACCGCACAAACCCTGGTCGAATGGGCGCCCGGGTTATCCCTGACGGTTGTGCGGGGGGGTGCCGAACAGCGCAAGTTGGACTGGAATACACCGGCGCATGTCTACCTGGTCGACCTGCCGATGCTCAAATCAGATCTGGAAAAAGAGCTGCTTTCTGGGCCAGACCTTGAGTTCGACATCCTTATCCTTGACGATCTCTCAATGAGCGGGCTGCGCTTCCAATCCTTCCCAGGACTTCTTGCCCGCATCCAGGCACCGGTTAAGTGGGTGCTTTCAGGCGGATTGCCAACCCAAGCGGAGGACTGGATCCAGCTCTTTAGTTTCCTGCTTCCAGACCAGGTTCAGGGTACCGCCGGAATCACGACTCCTGATCTCGTACGCCGGTTTAAGTCTTATTTGTTACGGCGAGAGAAAGCTGCTGCGCGGGAATTCCTTCCCCAGAGGTCAAGGGAGTTCCGATGGGTGGACCTTGGGCCTGAGCACTACAAATTGTATGAGGAAGCTCTGGCGGAAGAACGTCACAAGCTTGTCCAGTTGGGGGATGCGATTAGTTCGGCGCACATCGAGTCGGCCATCGCTACGTTGAAGGCAGTCTCTAATTTTGAAGGCAAATCCCTGGACAGCAGCAAGGTACGTGCGCTTGTTCCTCTGGTGGAACAGATCGTTGCCAACGATTCAAAGGTCATCATTCTGAGCCAGTTTCAAGCTCGGGGCCTGGAGCGCCTGCATCCGGTCCTGGAGCCCTACGGGGTTTTAAGGCTCTCTAAAGAAGCAAGCGAAGATGAGCGGCGGACAATCTTGCAGTCCTTTCGTGCGCAGGCTCACTGGCATGTGCTCTTATTGGAATCCGGAGCAAGGATGGATGGGGAATCACTCGTCGAAGCCTCCTACATCATCCACTTCGATCATGCCTGGAATCCAGCCCTGCGCATGCG
>DAOUEJ010000177.1:0-4488 GCA_034430615.1 Anaerolineales bacterium
AGCAAACCTTTGGCCTGACCTATCTTTTCATCGCACATGACCTGAGCATGGTGCGTCACATCTCGGATCGCACAGCGGTCATGTACCTGGGCAAAATCGTGGAGCTGGCGACGCGCGATGAGCTGTATTCACATCCGCTGCATCCTTACACGCAGGCGCTGCTCTCGGCTGTGCCCATCCCGAATCCTGCGAAGGAAGCACGCCGGCAGCGCATCATCCTCGAGGGTGATGTGCCCAGTCCGGTGAATCCACCGCACGGCTGCCGCTTCCACAATCGCTGCCCGCTGGCTGTGGATATCTGTAGTGAAGTCGACCCCGAGTGGCGTGAGGTCGCACCCGATCATTGGGTGGCATGCCACCTGGTTTAATCTGTTCTACACAGGCAATCGTACTCATGGTTGCCCATCCTGTGACAAAGGAGGAGGTGAGGCTATAGGAGTGGTGACAAGACGAGACTTACGAAACCTGATTCACCTTAACCCAGTTCAAAGTAAGAAGGAGAAGAGAGTAATATGAAGACCAAAAGTCTTTCAATCGTTGCCCTGCTGCTGATCGCCAGCATGATCATGACGGCATGCGGCACTACCGGCGCTGTTCAGACGGTGGTAGTCACGACTGAGGGTGGCCAGACCGTCGTGGTCACTGCCACCCCTCAGACCATGAAGGAACCCGTCGTCCTTGACAGAAACCTGGGCACGGAACCGCCGACGGCGGACCCATCGCTGGCGACGGACACCACCTCGGTGGAAGTCGATGGCCAGATCTTCATGGGCCTGACCAGGGTCGACCAGGTCACCGCTGAGACACTACCGTTTCTGGCGACCGACTGGTCGGTTTCGGACGACGGCCTGGTGTGGACCTTCAACATGCGCTCGGACATCCCCTGGGTGCAGTACAACACCAGCACGGCCCAGGTCGACCTGGTCTATGACGAGGCCGGCAACCAGCGCTTCGTCAACGCCCACGACGTGGAATACGGGCTAAAGCGCACTCTCGATCCCGCAACCGCCTCCACCTACGCCTACGTCCTGTACATCATCAAGAATGCACAGGCCGTGAACGAGGGCGAGGAAGGGGTTACGCTCGATGATGTCGGCGTGAAGGCAGTCGACGACTATACTGTTGAGTTCACGCTCGAGACCCCGGCTGGCTACTTCCCCGCCATTGCTGGTATGTGGGTCGCCTATCCTATGCCGCAGTGGACGATCGAAGCTGCTGGCGAGAAGTGGACCGAACCCGGTACGATCATCACCAACGGCCCATACGTCATGACCGAGTGGGTGCACGGCTCCGCGATGTCCCTGGCCAAGAACCCCTACTGGCCGGAGACCGACACCGTGCAGATCGATGAAATCCATTACGTGATGATCGTCGAAGAGTCGACTGCGTTCGCGCTGTACGAGAACGGCGAGCTTGACACCACCGGTGTCCCACTGCCCGAAATTGACCGCGTCAAGGCCGACCCGGTGCTCAGCGCCGAGTTCTATCAGGCGCCAGCCGCCTGCACGTACTACTACGGCTTCGTCAACAACAAGCCGCCGATGGATGATGTACGCGTACGCAAGGCCTTCTCGATGACCGTCGACAAGCAGTCGCTGATCGACAACGTCACCAAGGGCGGGCAACTGCCAGCCGGGTGGTTCGCACCTCCAGGCATCTTCGGACGCCCGGATGACGATTCCGGCATTGGCCTGGCATACGATCCAGCAGCCGCCAACGCGCTGCTGGACGAGTACCTGACCGAGAAGGGCATCACCCGCGCCGACCTGGACATCACGCTGATGCATAACACGTCTGAGGGCCACGCCGCCATCGCGGCCGCGATCCAGCAGATGTGGCTCGACAACCTGGGCGTCAACGTGAAAGTCGAGAACCAGGAGTGGTCGGTCTACCTCACTACAGTGGGACCCACGACCCCGCTGGCTGACGCTCCCCAGGTCTTCCGCATGGGCTGGTGCGCCGACTACGCGGACGAGAACAACTGGGTCTACGAAGTCTTCAACAACTCAGCTGGCGCCAACCGCCTGCGCCGCGGCTGTGTCGACGATGTCTGCACGGAAGTCGTGCCGCAGGAGTTCGACAACATCACCGAGCAAGCACGCGCCCTGCAGGATCCAGCCGAGCGCAAGGCTTTATACACACAGGCCGAAAAGCTGCTGTCTGAGGTAGAGGCGGCGTACATCCCGATCTACTGGTACACGACCGTTCAGGTAACCAAACCATATCTCCACCGGGACTACGGAACTGTCGGAGCTCCCGCGTTGTATGAATGGACGATCGATATGGCGGCCAAGCTGGCAGCCACTCAGTAATTTCGATCGGAATGTCTTGGGGGAGGCCGGGAACTCCCGGCCTCCCCCAATGTGATCAGCGAGGTCAGTTGCCATGGGACGCTTTATCATCCGCAGGGTTTTCGGTTTTATTCCAGTCCTTTTTACGGTGGCCTTATTTACCTTCATACTTGTGCGTGCTATCCCTGGCGGGCCCTTCGATTTTGCCAATGATAGATCTCTGCCGCCCCAGGTCACGGCCAATCTTGAAGCCAAGTATCACCTTGATTGGCCGACCCACATGCAGTTCCTCTCCTACCTCCTCGGTGACGACATTCTCGGCAAGGTTTTCGGCGGCGTCTACGCTGAGACGGCCGGCACCTCGCGCGGCTTGATTCGATTTGACCTCGGCCCGTCCTTGCGTTATCGCAACCAGTCGGTCAACGAAATCGTCAGCGGCACCTTCCCGATATCCTTCCAATTAGGGCTGTTAGCGCTGATGATTGGAATATCGATTGGCTTGCCAGCCGGGATCATCGCCGCCTTGAAGCAGAACACCTGGCTTGACTATTCAGCGACTTTCATCGCCGTCCTGGGGGTATCGGTTCCGAGCATGGTGCTGGGCCCGCTCTTCATCTGGCTAATTTCCGTGAAGTTGGGTTTGCTGCCGGCCGCCACCTGGGGCACCAAGCCACCCTTCCTGCTTGGGTTCTTCCCCAGCAACTTGGACTGGGATTTCTGGTCGCATGCCATCCTGCCGGCCATGGCGCTCGGCATCGGGATGTCGGCCGCGATCGCGCGCCTGACGCGCGCCAGCTTGCTGCAGGTCATTCGTGAGGATTACATCCGCACCGCGCGCGCCAAAGGCCTGCAGGAGCGGGTGGTGATCACCATCCATGCACTGAAGAACTCGCTCATCCCAGTCGTTACCATCATCGGCCCGTTGTTCGCGGCGGTTGTCACTGGCTCGTTTATCGTGGAACAGATCTTCGGCATCGGTGGCATGGGCAAGCACTTCGTCCGCAGCATCGGCAACCGCGACTATCCGCTCATCATGGGCGCGACGCTGGTCTACACGCTGATCCTGATCGTGGCCAACCTCTTCGTTGACGTCGCCTACGCCTGGCTGGATCCACGCATCCGCTATGATTGAGGGCATACATATCTATGGCATCCGTTGATCTCACCGTTGGAACGCAGAACAACCTTACGCAAAAACCGCGCAGCCTGTGGCGTGAATCGTTTCGCCGACTGTTGCGAAATAAGGCGGCAGTGATTGGGGGGATCTTCATTATTCTCCTGGTCCTGGTCGCAGTATTCGCCAACGTCATCGCGCCCTTCGACTATGCTGAACAGGACCTGCTGCTGAACAACGCCGTCCCGGAATACTTGATGTGGGCCATGCCGGCCGGCGCCGAGGGCTACACCCGCATCACGAGCAAATTCCCGCTGGGAGCCGACAGCCTTGGGCGCGATGTCCTCAGCCGCACGATCTACGGAGCGAGGGTATCGTTATCCGTAGCCTTTTTCGCTGCCACGGTAAGCTTATTAATTGGCACGATCTACGGCACGATCTCCGGCTACGTCGGCGGGCGGGCCGACAATATCATGATGCGGGTGGTCGACTTCCTGTATGGGTTCCCCTTCTTGATCATCGTCATCCTGCTGCAAACCTACTTGAAGGCGTACGCCCGGCGTGGCGCAGAAGGTTTGTTCGCCTCGAAAATCCTCGAAATCAACGACTCGATGGGCGGGATGTTGCTGCTCTTCATCGCCATCGGGTTGGTGAACTGGATCGGGATGGCGCGCATCGCCCGCGGCCAGGTCCTATCGCTGAAGCAGAAGGAGTTCATCGAGGCAGCACATTCGATGGGCTCCGGCGACCTGCGCATCATTGGCCGCCACCTGATCCCGAACATTCTCGGCCCTTTGATCGTCTATGAGACGCTGGCCATCCCGGGTTATATATTCACCGAGGCCTTCCTCTCCTTCATTGGTCTTGGAGTCGACCCGCCGACGGCGAGCTGGGGGATCATGATTTCGGAGGCCGTGCAGGGCATCCGCAGCTACCCGCTGCAAACGCTGGTACCGGCCGTGGCACTCTCGCTGACAACGCTGGCCTTTAACTTCCTGGGCGACGGTCTGCGGGATGCATTCGACCCACGTATGGCCGAGTAGCAGCATAGGATATCAATCAAACATAAAGCGCTCTGCGTGT
>DAOUEJ010000178.1:0-2006 GCA_034430615.1 Anaerolineales bacterium
CTCATACGAGCTTGAGAGCCATAGTATTACAACTGTACGGGTTCACCCTAACCTGGCAAGAAGTCTATACTTGGTTGTTCTGTTCCCTAACCTTTCGATATACCGTAAAGGATCCACATAGATGCACGCTAAAACCAACGAACACCAGGTGATTATCCGTGGCGACATCGTCATCGACTGGAATATCACTGAAAGCACGTCCGGACAGCCCGATGCATGGTCACCTGATAAACATGCTTCGGTCTCTCGCGCTCGGGGTGGTGCACTGCTGCTCGCCGACCTGCTCCAAGCATGCATTAAGGATTCGAAGGCAGCACCTGTCCGTTCAGCGAAGATCGATGCCGTGCAGATCGACCTGGACCAGATCGTCCCCGGCGATCCACACTATCACCACGCATGCAACCTGCTGACGGCGTACCCAACTAAAGGTGGCGAGACATGGCGGGTAAACCGCTTCCTGGGCTTCGATCGAAGATCAGCCCCGGAACCGGCCTTCATACCCGGCCAGGCTGCTTCCGATTGCAGCATGCTAGTGCTGGACGATGACAACCTGGGGTTTCGCCAGGAACGCAAAGCCTGGCTGCCGCTGCTGGAGACCGCGGGAAACGAGCCCTGGATTCTGATCAAGCAAGCTGCACCGGTTGCAGATGGGGACCTGTGGGATGATTTAATCCGCCATCACGCCGAACGAACTATCGCGCTGACGACGATCGAAGACCTGCGGCGTAGCGAAGTCCAGATCAGCCGCCAGATTTCCTGGGAACGCACCGCCCAGGATGTGTTCTGGGAACTGACATACAACCCGCGCGTGAACTCGCTCTCACGCACTGCGTACAGCATCCTCTCGTTAAACGCTGCCGGAGCGATTCTCTTCTCGCACCAGCCTGATGCGGCCGTGAAAGCGACGCTGCTATTCGACCCACACCACATGGAGTGCGAGATCGAGGACACCTACCCCGGGGCAATGTATGGATACAGCACCTGCCTGGCGGCCGCCATTGCCCGCGCAATCATGGTGGACCCTCAATCCCCGGATCTCATCGCCGCGATTCAATCCGGGGTGCGGGGCGCGCGCAGCCTACTGGCCGTTGGCTTTGAGGGAGGTAGTCCTGTGAAAGGCGAAAATGGATTCCACATTCCCTTTGAAACCATCGTGAAGGCGTTCGACCAGCCTGATAATATCCTTTCCGCCGCCTCTGTTCAAAACCCCGTGCAAAACCTGGTCGGCACGGGACCGGCGAGGTCCCCCCGGATTAAGCCGGGCTATTGGACGCTGCTCGAGGACCGCTACACACGCGACCTGAACCAGGTCGCGCAGCAAATTGTCCTGGAAGGGGTTGACGCCGCACTGCAGGACGTCCCCGTTGGTCGCTTTGGTGCGTTAAAGACCGTAGACAGAAGAGAGATCGAAGCCCTGCACAGCGTACGCATATTGATCAGCGAGTATCTCTCCCGCCCCCAGGTCAGGCCGCTTTCCATCGCCGTATTCGGACCTCCCGGATCGGGCAAGTCCTTCGCTGTCAAACAAATCGCCAAATCTTCGACCGCTGGGTCCGTCCAAGCCATTACCTTCAACATCTCGCAGTTCGATCAACCCTCCGACCTGATTGACGCCCTGCACCAGGTGCGCGATATCGCCCTATCCGGCGCAACACCGCTCGTATTCTGGGATGAATTCGATACCCCGTACGAAGGCAAAGCGCTTGGCTGGCTGCGCTATTTTCTGGCCCCGATGCAGGACGGCGCCTTCCAGGAAGGGCAGATCACCCACCCGATCGGCAAATCGATCTTCGTTTTCGCTGGTGGAACGAGCCACTGCATGCAGGATTTCGGCCTGGACCTCGAAGAACCCGAACGCAGGGCGGCTAAGCTGCCCGATTTCATCAGCCGCCTGAAGGGCTTTCTCGATATTCTCGGGCCGAACCCGATCGAAGGCCTGGACGATCCCTACTTCATCCTGCGGCGGGCGATCGTGCTGCGTGTGCTGTTTGAAATGCACGTCCCGC
>DAOUEJ010000179.1:0-13347 GCA_034430615.1 Anaerolineales bacterium
GGCCTACCGCAAAAGCCCATGGCTCAAACGAGCAGCGCACGGTGCCCGGGAGGCCATCGTCAGCCAGCTTGGGAAGCCCACTTCCCTCACGCGCTGGCTGCTACGAATCGGCCTTTCTTCAGCGGTCCTCTACCTGGCCACGCTCGTCCTGCCGGCCATGACCCCGTTTGATCTTGAGAAGTACCTCAAGTTCCATTATTTAAAAACCAGGGAGCAGACGCTGAGCTTATTGGACCTTTTTGCACGAGATGGGATCCAAGGGGGACTCCCCGTGGAGAACCTCGAGATCCTACTCGAGGGGCTTCGTAGATCTTCGTAAGACGCCTGGATTTTGCGACAACCGCGCCGATGCTTGGAAACTTGGGTAGAGCCTTGCATCCCAAAACCCCTATCCTGATGAGTCCAGCCTGGTCATCAAGCGCCGCGGCTCTCTAATCTCTTTGCTTCACCAGGTATCCAAACAAGCTCAAATCAACTCATTCAGCAGATCGATCATCTCCTGATCGCCACCGGCCGGTGGTTCCCAGTCGACCTGGACGACCTCGACGTCCTGTTCTTCAAGGCTGGCCGCAAAACTCTTCAGGCCGACATTGATCACAACCAGCGGTTGGTTGAGCACATTGCCTTGATCATCCATCGTCACACCACTTGGCCTTTGAGCAGCTGCACACAGAATTTCGTTGCCCGTGCATTGCTGTTGAATACCAGTACCCCGATCTCACTCAGCATTTTCACCTGCAAGCCGAGATCCTGCGGGTCTTCGGGTGTCCCGCACACCGAGGCGACGATCGTCAAATCACCCCCCGCCGCGCGCCGTACGGCTTGCGCTTCCTGGATTGTATCGAGCAGATCACCGACGGGATCGTTGGCAGCGTTGTATCCCAGGATAAAGTCGAGCAGCAGGATGGCAACGCCAGGATCAGCGGCCTCGACCAGGATGCGCCTGGCCCGCTCTGTGCTGTCGATCATCGGGTGCGGTTTCCCGAGGGTAAAGTGCTCGTCACCCATATCGACAACCGTATGTTCCTGACTGAGAGCGGGATCGGACAGCTGGTATGCATCATCAATTGGACCATTGGAATACACAGCGATGCCAGCATCAAAGAGGATCTGCTGAGTCTGGTAGCAGAACGTGCCACCAGCGAACACTCCACGCAAATAGCGCGCCCCACGCTTCCAGCCGGATCGAATGGAATCAAGCTGTTCTTTGGGCTCGCTGTCTGAAACTTCCGCAAGAGCCTTCGTCTCGACTCCGGCTGCACGTAGGGCCTGAGCGGCCGCGTCGTCGATCGTACGACCCCATTGGATAGGGCCAGCTTGAAAGATCGATGCCTGCTCGATACCCAGAAAGCAGCCGATCAACGGTTTCATGAGCGTCCTTCCCCGGTTGAGCAAGGCCTGAAGCGTTTCCTTCCCAGGTGGCTTGGCGACGATCGCGATGACTTCCGTGCCCGCGTCATCTTCCAACAACTGCAGAGCCGCCAACGTGGTCAGCCCACCGATTGCATCGGACAGGTCCTTGCTGCCGGTCCCGATGGCGTGTGAAATCCCACCACCCGCGTTGTGCACCTGGGAGGTGAATTCCTGTAAGCCAGTCCCGGAAGGACCCACCGCACCGATGGTTCCACGCCGCACACGGTTGGCGAAACCGATGCCGGTGCCATGGAGGATGCTGGTTCCGCAGTCTGGACCCATGACGAGCAATCCAAGTGAGCGGCCGAGGAGCTTCAGCTCGAGCTCCTGCTCCCGTGGGATATTGCTGCTGAAAATGAAGACATTCAATCCAGAATGGAGCGCCCTACGGGCTTCATCAGCGGCATATTCGCCTGGAACGGAGAAGACTGCTAGGTTCGCGGCAGGTTTTCGTTCAAGTGCGGCTTTCAAGGTCCGCACACTGGAAACCGGCCCGCCGACGGTCATCATCTTCAGCACATGGTCAAGGTTTTCGAGTGCATCCGCTACTGTCTCGTTTGTCTCACCGATCACGGCGACGATCAAGTCGTTCGGCTGGGCGGAATCAATCCCTGGACTCGAAATCCCGATCTGATCCAATAGCCGCTTGTTCGCTTCTGTGCCCATCAGGACCGCGCTCTCCTCGATGCCAGGCGTATCCGAAAGTCGCTTATTTACACTCATGAGGAAGACCGAGTCGTAGTACTCGTGTTTACGAATTACATATCCAGACGGCATCCTGCACTCATCCTAGATGATGACTAGGGTCAAAGCCTAGCTGTATTTCTGGCCGAAGGCGATCAGTGCCTGCTTGAAGCACTCCATCGGCGGACGAACCATGCCGGCACCGATAATCGGGTATCCCGGATCCTTGTGTGCAATTGCGGTGTCAATGATCGGTGTCGTATTCGTCTGTACGACTTTGCGGATGTCTATGCCGATCGGGGCGCCGATAAAGCCAAGCGCCGGCAGCTTGTAGGCCGGATGTTCGCCGACCGTGATCGTGGCCATCTCGCGTGTATACGCCATGGCCTGTTCCGGTGTCCCACCAACCAGGGTCAGGATACCAGGAGCTCCACCGAGGACGAAGCCACCCCAGCCTACGGTTTCGGTGATGGCCGAATCACCCATGTCGAGACCGGCATCCAGTTCTTTGTAACCTGGCAGAAACAGCCCGTCTACTTTCGGCGCTGGCGCTGTGAACCAGGCCTCACCCAACCCGCTGACGCGTATCCCGAACTCGGTACCATTACGGGCCATCGCCGTGACGACAGTGCTGTACTCGATCCCCTTGGCGGGGTCGGCGATCGCCTTGCCGCATGCCATAGCAAGGCCGAGAAAAATCAGGTTGTGTCCAGTTGTATAGCGCAGCGTGTTCAGCAGCGATTCGCCACCGACGCCAGCTTCTACCATGGCGACGGTCATGACGTTGGCAAATAAGCTGGAAGAGGCGCTGTGTCGGTTGTGAAGTTCGTCGCCCATTTGCAGTGCCTGGATGATGATCGGTTTCAACTCGAGCCCGCCACGTTTTCGTAAGCCCTCCCGTAGTGCAGGCGCCCAGACATCGCGCCACAATCGCAGGCTCTCAAGCGCTCCCTCGTTGTACTCACCGAACTGCTGCCGCCCCTCGACCTGGCGGCAGTACGCCCGGTTGTCGTAGGCCGTATTTTCCACGACCCAGACCGGGGCAGAGGGCGAGATGGTACCGGCCATCGGGCCAACCGCATCATGGTGATGGTTGGGTTCCAGTTTAATTTCACCCGCCTCAAGCTGCGCACGTGCTTCTTCAGGGGTGCTGGCCCAGCCCTCGAATAAAACTTGCCCAATGACGGCCCCCTGTTGTGCTCCACACATGCGGGGCCACTCGATCGGCGGACCGGAATGGGTGATCAGTTTTCCTTCCATGCCGGGGATGACTTCACCCGCAGGTGCGATATCCACCAGAACAGGTTCGGCCTGGATCATTCTCTGGAATGCCTCTTGATTGGCCGCTTCGATTTTTTGTTTGATGTCCATCTCGGTTACCTTCGACTTTCTATCGCTGTGACCTGCTGCCTCGCGCGAGGTATGCTTATGATCGATTCTGGATTGAACATCAGCAGCATTGCAGTCAGCACGCCAGCCACGATGTCGGTTCCACTCGTATGACCTAGTTCTGCGAGCCTTAGCGCTCGTTGTTTGACTGCGTCGATCGAATCCACGGAGATGAATGAAAAAACAAAATCATAGAGCTGCTCAGTCCCCATGCCCGCGGCATGGTCTGCGAGCAGAGAATAGCTGATGGCGTGGGTCCTTTTTCCTGCCCCCGCAAGCCATGCATGGAGATGCTCCGACAGTTCGAGTTCTTGGATCCTGTAGCATTTTCGGAGATGGTGAGCGGTGAAAAGCAGCCCACCGAGGAAATCATCCCCGGAGGGAGTCAGCCCACTGCCCAGGCCGATCAACTCCCGGCCATGCTCCAGTGCGTCAGAAAGGTCAGCATTCAGGCAGCAGTCGATAACTCTGCTAATGTATGAAAAGGCTGTGTGCTGCATCGGATCGAGTGGCCGTCCATTGCGCGGGAACAACCTCGGATGTACCTGGTTTTGAATCAGCCTGATCAGCGCGCCAAAACCTTCGTCTTGATCCGGCAAATAGGATCTGGAAAAATCGACCCAGCGGGTAGGGAGTTCCAACGGAGGGGCGAGTGATGATCGGTCCATCTCGGGGGCGCGCCAGATGGCCGCACCCTCTGTTTCGATCCCTAGCCGGTCGCCCAAGAGAAGGGTGTTGCCCCACATCCGGAAGCGTGTCCCTACTGCGGGTGGGATGATGGCACCAGAGACCTGGATCCCGCGCTTGTGGTGCTGGAGGTCTTCTCCGCCTACCCAGAATATCTCACCGGGGTCTGTCTTGAGGTAAGTGGCATTCGAAACAACGGCCAGGACCTCACCCCCGGCATCCGCCCTGAGTAATTGCCTGGCGTGGTTCCCTATCTGGAGTGCGTTGAGAACTGGCATACTGCCTGCATAGCTCCTTAATCAATTTTTAAGTACCCGGGCAGGATGAATAATTCCTGCCCGGGTACCCGATTATGAACCTACTGTGGGCTGCCGATCATGCCCTGGACGAGCCAGTTGACAGCGCTCATCTGATCGTCCGTAAGCTGCTCGCCCTCAGCGACGACAACGTTCCCATCCTGGTCCAGGATGGGCCCCTGGAAGACGACGAGCTCACCCGATTCGAGTTTTACGCCGACGGCCATGACCTCGTCCTGCACTTCTTGCGGCACTTCTGGCCCGAAGGGCGCCAGAGCCATGCAGCCGTCCCACAACCCGCAGCGTAGGAAGATAGGCTCCCACGTGCCATCCAGGACGGTAGAGGTCAGCCAGGTTAGCGTACCACCGAGGGTATAACCCGAGCCGGTAATCCAGTACTCCGGCGCGAATTCCTGCGCATGGAGTGACTGGAAGCCGATCGAGTAGACCCCGCGCGATTCAGCGGTCGAGATGACCGTCGCCGGTGAGTCGATATGCATGGTGATGACGTCGACGCCCTGGTTGATCAGCGCGTTGGTGGTCTCGGCTTCCTTAGCGCTGTCGCCCCAGCTGAAAGTATAGGAGATGGTCGTCTCCACATCCGGGTTAACCGAGCGGGCGCCAAGATGGAAGGCATTGGCGAAGGTCAGCGACCAGCCGAGCGGGAAGGCGGCGATAAAGCCCAACTTGTTCGTTTCTGTCATCCGTCCCGCTGCCACACCCAGCATATACCAGACATCCGGGGGTTCGCCAAAGAAGTTGGCGAAGTTACCGCTCATTTCCCAGCCGCCGGCGTGCTCGAAGATCACATCCGGATACTTCCCGGCCAGCTCGAGCGCAGGATACTGATGGTTGAAGGCCGTGGCGATGATCATCCCGGCCCCTTCCGAGATCATGTTTTCCATGGTCGTGGTCGCACCGGCTTCCTCGGGGACATTCTCCGCTTCGATGATCTTGACGCAGGGAATGTTTTCAGCGATTGCGGCCACGCTTTCGTGCATCGCCTGGTTGTAGCCGGCATCGTTGATGGGGCCACCGTAAAGGGCGCCGATGATCAGGCACGGCTCTTCGACGACCGGTTCCTCGGGTGGGGCAACCGGTTCTTCCGTTGCTACCGGAGCCGCTTCTTCCGTAATCACGGGCTTAACGGGGGCTTGGGTGGCTTCCTCGGCCGGGGCGCACGCTGCCAGCAGCAAGGAGAGCACCATGAGGACACACAACACTGAATAGAGCACTCTTCGTTTCATTTCCCTTTCCTCCTTATATAGGTTTTCCTTCTCGGCAGGATTGGCTCCCGGCCTGCCTCCGGTTCGATACCTATTCCGTACCCATGTAGACACGACCAAGCGAGGCAGGAGCCGAGTATTTCCGTGTCCCACCCCAGGCGATCAGGACCAGGATTGTCAGGATGTAAGGGATGGTGTCGAGCAGGAAGGGAGAGATACTCACGCCGCTCGCTTGAAGCAACAGCTGAAAGGCAACCGCACCACTGAAAAGCAGCGCTCCGGCGATCGCGCGGACCGGGTGCCATTTCGAAAAAATCACCAATGCCACCGCGATGAATCCTCGCCCGCCCATCATGAACTCGGTCCAATTCAGGGTGTAGGCGAGCGTGAGGTGCGCTGCTCCCAACCCGGCAAGCATGCCGCCGACAAACAAAGCCTGGTATTTGATAAGGCGTGGATTTCTTCCGGAAGCGAATGCAGTATCGGCGTTCTCGCCAACAGCACGAACGCCCAAACCCCAGCGTGTGCGGAAGAGCAGCCACCAGATCAGGAGCGCGCATGGAATGGAAAGATAGATCAACAGGTCGAACTGCAGCAGCGACAAGTAGCGTGGGCTAAGGCTACCGAGGCCCGGGATGGTAAATCTGGCCAATCCGTTAATTTTCTGACCTACGTGCGACTTGCCGATCAGTGCGCTGGCGCCAAAGCCAAAAAACATCAGCGCCAGGCCGCTCGCCAGCTGGTTGCCCCGGCGGGTGACCACGAGGAAACCGAGGATGAGGTTTGTCAAGCCGCCGGCTGCAACGGCCGCCAGAACACCCCAGAAAGGGTTTCCAGTTATGGACGTTACCGCGACCCCGGTGGCGCCGCTGATCAAGAGCAATCCTTCTAGACCGAGGTTTACGATTCCTGAACGCTGGTCGACAATCTCGCCCAGGGTGATATATAACAGCGAGGTGCCCGAGTAGATTGCGCTGGAGATTACGCCCAGGATCGATAATAGGGTCATGCCGACTTTCTCTTCGGAAACAGGTTGATCCCCGACAGCACCACGAAGAGGGCAACCGCGAGCAAGATGTTGATGATCGCGTAGGGCAGTGCCGTTGTGAGTTGCAGCATGCTGCCTCCGGTCGTGATGACCGCCACAAGGAAGGAGGTCAACACGATCCCAAGAGGGTCGCCAAATGAAAGCCAGCTAATGAGAAATCCAACAAACCCTACGCCGCGCGAGAAACCGGTCAGCAGGACGCCGTAATAACCTGAAACCTGCGCCATGCCCGCCAAGCCTGCGATGGCGCCGCCAGCGCAGAGCACGCCGACAATGTAGGCCTTTAAGGGGACACCGTTGCGTAACGCAGCTTCGGGATTTCCACCAATGGCACGCATCTCCAGGCCCCAGCGGGTGTACTTCATAACCAGCCAGAAAATGGTCAGCAGTGCGAGACCAATTACCAGGCCAAAGTCTATGCGGGTGCCAAAGAACGTCGGCAGACGGGCGGCTGGCACGAAGTTTGGGGTCTTATTGGTGTCCATGGGTGAGTGCCAGAAGCCAAACACAAAGAAGGCGACCAGCTTGGGTGCGACAGAGTTCAGCAGCAGCGTCGTGATCGTCTCATTGACCAACCCCATCGCACGCAACAAACCGGGTACCAGTGCCCACAACGCACCACCCAGCATACCGAGCAAGGTCAGCAGTGGCAGCAGGATAAAGGCCGGCGCGTCGGAAAAGGTCAATGCCCCCCACGTAGCGGAGCAGGCGCCCATGTAGAGCTGGCCTTCAACCCCGACGTTGATCAGTCCGATGCGCGAAGGCAGTGCGACGGCGAGTGCCGTAATGAGCATCGGCGTCATCGCTACCAGCACTTCGGAGAACCCGTACCAGCTGCCAAGCGTGGAGCCGAAGAGCTCGCGATAGGAGAGGATCGGGTTCTTGCCGTTGATCCAGATGATGAGTCCGAACAACCCCAGAGCGAGCACCAGCATCGAGGCATATCGGCCAAGAGCGCCTGAGAGATCTAACCCACCGAAGAGCGGCCGGCGCCTACGCTCCACTTCAGTAGGCATGCTCGGCCTCGGATCCTGTCATAAGATAACCGATCTCCTGGAAGGTTGTGTCGGCCGGCTTGAACTCTCCCATAATTCTGCCGCCCTGAAGCACGATCAACCGGTCGCTGATGGCGAATAATTCGTCGAGGTCATCCGAGAACAACATCACTCCCGCGCCCTGGTCACGCGCCTGGACCAGTGCCATGCGGCCAGCAATGGCACTGCGGACATCTAACCCGCTTGTAAGGTAGGAGGCGATGATCATTTTTGGTTGGTGAGCTAACTCGCGGGCGATCACCATGCGCTGCAGATTGCCGCCGGAAAGCGAACGGGCCGGTGATAACAGTGGAAACTCGAATTCGAGTGCCTCCATAGAGTGAGCGTAATCACGTCTGGCCGCTTGCCAGTCGATCCGCAAACCACCCAGGCGTGCGTAGCGTCTGATGTTGGGGACGGTGAAGTTCTCCAGTACGGTCATGAAAGGAGCAACCGCCATCCAGAGCGGGTTCTCCGGGATGAAGGCCACTCCCCTGGAGCGGATACTTCCAATGGAGTATCTGGAAATATCCTCTCCGTTCAACGTAATGGCTCCGGATTCCGGTCTGAGTTTTCCCAGAACGACATCTGCCAGTTCTCGCTGGCCATTGCCGGAAACGCCTGTAATCCCGACGATCTCGCCTGGACGTATGTTCAGGTTAATATTCTGCAAGCTGACTTCGGTGCCCTGCGCTTGCGTAGAAACAGCTTCCAGTACAAGCAGCGGTGTGACTTCTACACTTACCCAGGCAGACTTGATCCCTTGAAACTCAGCGACTTTACGGCCGAACATGAGCTCAACCAGTAACCCCTCGCTCGCATCCTCAATGGGGAGCAGACCAGCCAGGCGGCCTTTGCGCAGCACCGCGACCCGGTCGGCGATTTCCATAACTTCGTTCATCTTGTGCGTGATCAACACGATGGCATAACCATCCGCCCTGAGATTGTCGATGATCTTAAAGAGCGCCTTGATCTCGTGTGGAACCAGCACCCGCGTCGGCTCATCTAGGATCAGAATCCTGGCATCCGAGATGAGCAGCTTAAGGATCTCCACCTTCTGCTGATCCCCAATTGATAAATCTCTCACCAGCGCTCGCGGATCGACAGAGAGGCTATAGCGTTCAGAGAGGACCTCAATCTGTTTCGAGATTTGTGTAATATCGAAAACTTCTTTGAGTTCGGGGTAGAAGAGGGCGATGTTCTCTGCAACGGTGAAGGCCGGGATCAGGTTGAAGGTCTGGAAGACCATTCCGATTTGCAGCGCACGTGCGTCATGAGGTGATTTGATGTTTACTTTTTCGCCACGGTATTCGATCGTTCCTGCATCGGCCTGGTAGAACCCGTATAGAATTTTTACGAGCGTGCTTTTTCCAGCGCCGTTTTCTCCTAGCAGCGCCAGTACCTGGGAAGCGAAGATGTCGAGATCAATCGCTTCGTTGGCATGTACCGCACCGAAGGATTTATGGATCCCGCGCAAGGAGAGGAGGGATTCAGGTATTGCTGGTTCAGGTTTGTCTTTCAACAGGGTCTCCAGGAATGCATGCCGCGACTCCACCGCATTCGATGAGGTAGCCTGAACTCACTATAGAAAATCCAGCGAACGTTTTGAAGCGTAGATAGTACGGAATTTAACAGACCGCGACCGCGTAGAAACTACGCGATGAGGATGGCTTAATAAGCAAGTTGTGGAGTGCTTACAAGGGTTAGTTGTCTTCGAGTAAGCCGTGTTCCCGAGCATACCGCACGAGGTCGGCGCGGCTCTGGGCACCGATTTTTTCGGAGAGATTTGCGCGATGCCCCTCAACCGTGCGGGTGCTGATATTCAATTCTTCGCCAATCTGGCGATTGGTATAGCCGAGAACGATCAAACCGAGCACGTCATGCTCGCGGGGGGTCAGTGTCTCGACGAATTCACGATCCCCAGCGAGCTGATCTTCGGAATCTTGCACCAGGGTTCGGAGCAATGAGGGGTCCACATACATATCTCCCCGCATCAATACATTGATGGCGGAAACCAGCTCATTTTCCGCTGCCCGCTTAAGGATATAACCCGAGGCGCCAGCCTTGAGCGCCTCCCTGACCAGTGCTTCATCCTCGTGGATGGTCAGGATCAGGATGCGCAGTTCAGGGTAGTCGGGTTTCAGCTTCTTCGTAACACCGATCCCATCCAGATCCGGCATGCTCAAATCGAGTAGGAGTACATCTGGTGAGGTTGCGATCACTTTCTCAATTGCCTCGTAGCCACCTGAGGCTTCTCCGACCAGCTCGAGTGTTGGCTCCGACTGGAGAAGGGTGCGCAAACCGGTCCGGACAATGGCATGGTCGTCGGCGATGAGGATCCTAGGCATTGCAGGGGATCTCCGCGCTGACGGTCGTGCCCTTGCCCGGTTCTGTCTCGAGCGTGAAGCGGCCCTTCAGCATCTGGACCCGCTCACGCATTCCAAAGAGCCCCAGTTGATCCTCCACCAGGGAGGTGGTTGGTAAGAATCCGACGCCGTTATCCTCGATCGTAACAATGACACTGTCATTACGCCGGCCGACCAGTACATCCACTAGGCTAGCCCTGGCATGCAGAGCAACATTGGTGAGCGATTCCTGCACGATGCGGTATATTGCGGTTTCGGCTTCACTAGAGAGTCGCTGATCCTGCATTCCGACTGCTTCGAATTCCACCCGGATACTGTACTGCTCGCTGAAGTCATGGACGAACTGTTCCAGCGCATTGACGAGTCCAAGGTGATCCAGGCTGGCTGGTCGCAGGTTCACAGCGATTTGATGCAGGTTTTCCTGAAGTTGATGCGCTGTGGACTTAAGCTCCTCGATTTTGTTTATCGCTTCGCCAGACTCGTTCGCATTCCGTTCGAGGACACCAAGTTCAAACAACAAGGCAGCCAGCAGCTGGCCTGACTCGTCATGCAGCTCACGCGATAGATTTAAACGCTCCTCCTCCTGGGCTTTGATCAGGTGTTGGGATAGCCCGTGGAGCTGCCGGTTCGAATCTCGAACCTCCTCGAATAGCCAGCTGTTCTGGATCACCACCGCTGCCAGGTTGGCATAGGACTGGAGCAGCAGCTGCCGGTCGGTCGAGAAGAAGCCGCTTTCGCTACTCAGCAGCTTAAGATTGCCAATCAGCGCGCCGCTGAACTTGAGTGGGACTACAGCCAGTGACTTGTATACAGCATCAGAACCCTCAGATTCATGGAGACCTTTCTCAGTGTTGAATACGTGCATTTGCTCAGGGGCTTGATCGTGGGCCTGGAGGTAAGCAGCGAGGTCCAGCTTCCGGAAAGCACTGACGGTCAGGCCGGAAAGTGCCAGCCGTTCGTCCCCGATCTCACCTCTCGTGCTGCGCTCGATCCAGGCGGCATCCACGCCAATGTTTGAAACCGCCAGATCACAGATGGTTTGATAGATCGAAGCCGGCTTGCTGGCGTTCAGGAAGATGCGTGAAGACTCATTCAGGAAGGCCAGATCATCCGCACGCCTCTGTAATGCGTGTGCCGCATGTTGGCGTTCCGTTGTGGCAGCAGCCAGAATGAGCGAGGTCAGCGAAACCACGCCAAGGAAAGTCTGCAGCAGGATCAGGTTATCGTTCTTCGAATACAGTGAAAACGGTCCGAGGTCGGTCACGGTCGCCCAGATTGCCATCCCGGATACGATCATTGCCGCCGTGGTACCGCCGCGCTGGCCGAAACGCACTGCTGTCCAGATGGTGAAAGGGAAGATCAGGTAGAGCAGTGCTTGATGGTAGATCCCGGAACGGGTTTGATAGATGAAGACATACCCGGTTACCAGGCCAAGCAGTAAGAAGGCGAGTGCACCCTCAAGGGCTCTTTCCATAGACAGGCGGCGCACTTTCGCCCCCGCCCAGACGAGGATCCAGGTCGATACAACCAGGGCTCCAAGCAGATCACCGACCCACCAGGTTACCCAAATGGAAGTGAAAGCTGAGGCAGGCGCAAGTTGGATTAACAACAGGGTCGAGGCGCCAAGTGTCGCGCTGATCATGGAGGAAAATAGTGCAACAATGGCCAGCGCGGTGACGTCTTGAATACGGTCGAGAGCAGGATGAAATTGGAGAAACCTCTGCAGTATGTACGCCCCGACCAGGGCTTCAAGCGTGTTTCCGATCGCCATGCCGATTGCGAGATTGAAAGGCGCGCCAGTCAGGAGCGACCCCAGCAGAACCCCCAGGGTAATCCCGGGCCAGCGCGAGCGTCCGAGCAAGAGCAGAGCAGCCAGCGCGATCCCGGTCGGAGGCCAGACAGGGGAGGTATTGCTCTGCAGGTAGGCCATCGAGAGGCCTACCCGGGCCGCTAGGTGGTAGACGATCGCCAGCAGGATCACCTGCCCGAGCCATTGGCCGAGCTTTCTTCGGTTGGGGTTGTCGTCACTGCGCATCTGATTCCTATCCGATTACCGAAAACCATTTTGCATTATATTGTGAATCCAAACGGACTCAAGGAAGATGTGGGTTCGCTCGATCAATGGATTCCTGTCCTCCCCCTCAAAGTTCAACTGACTTGAAAACCGTGTATGAGCGCGCTCCTTGACGAGAGGCACGGATAGATGTTAGTACTGTGAGATCCTGATGGAATTTCAAGCCGATGTGGAAATACCGTCGGGTGCGTAATGTACCAACCGCTAGATAGCGTGGCCTTTGTACTGCACTTCTACCAGATGGGCGTAAAAGCCATGTTTGTCCATCAACTGCTGATGCGTGCCCTGCTCAATGATGCGGCCCTCATCGATCACCACCACGTTATCAGCATCGCGAATGGTGCTTAGCCGGTGGGCAACGACAAAACTCGTGCGGTCGTGCATCAGGCGCAGCAAGGCGGCCTGGATGCGGGTTTCGGTGCGTGTGTCGACGCTGCTGGTCGCCTCATCCAGGATCAGGATGCCTGGATCAGCCAGGATCGCCCGGGCAATGGAGAGCATCTGTCTTTGTCCCTGGCTCAAGTTGCTGGCACGCTCAGTCAGGTCAGTCTTGTAACCGTTCGGCAGCAGGCGGATGAAGTGATCGGCGTCGGCCATCCGGGCGGCCTCCATCACTTCCTCATCGCTCGCCTCCAGACGGCCGTAGCGGATGTTTTCCATCACGCTGTCGGAGAAAAGGAAGGTATCCTGGAAAACCAAACCCAGCCGCCGACGCAGATCGGCCTTCGGCAGGCTGAGGATGTCACGTCCATCGATGCTGATCTCGCCAACGTCGATATCGTAGAAGCGCATGAGCAAATTAACGAGGGTGGTCTTGCCGGCACCAGTTGGACCTACCAGTGCGATAATCTGCCCTGGCCGGGCCTCGAACGACATGTCCTTGATGATCGGTTTATCCGCTAGGTAGGAAAACGACACGTGATCGAAGCGCACCTGCCCATGCAAGTTGGTGAGCGGGAAGGCGTGGGGGCTGTCTTCCACTTCGGGTTCGGCGTCAAGAATCTCGAAGACTCTTTCGGCGCCGGCCAGAGCCCCCTGCACGCTGTTGTACATGTTGGCCAGCTGGCGAAGAGGCTGGACGAAATTCTGCCCGTAGCTGATAAAGGTCGCGATCAAGCCGACGGTAACCA
>DAOUEJ010000180.1:0-40808 GCA_034430615.1 Anaerolineales bacterium
GGTTCACGTTGTAATTGGCAGCAATTGCGCCCAGGGTGTCATTCGCTTCGACTGTGTAGACGACCTTTTCGCAGGCTGCGATAGTGGCTTCTGCCGGAGGCAGTGTAGCCGATGGTTCCGGGGAAGGAGTTGGGGTTGGCTGGGGTATGTTGATGCGCTGCCCGACGGAGAGGATGCTCTGGCTGTTCATGCCTGCATTCAGTTGGAGTATGGACTGGATCGAGACATTGTATCGAACGGCGATAGCCAGCAGCGAGTCGCCTGCATCGACGATGTACTCAAGCGTTGGCAGGGGTGTTGGTGTATAAATCGGAGTTTCGGTCGCAGTAGGCTGCGAGGTGGCTGTATCCGTCGGAGTGGATGTGCTCGTCACCTCGGCTTCTTCCGGGGAGGCGGTGCCCACCCCGCGTGTCGCCAGATAGGTTAGAACTACGGCAAGGATCGTAAATCCCGCCAGGATCACAAGTGCAATCGGCAAGGAAAGCGTGACCTGGGATGATGCTCGATCGCGCTTCGGACTGATTCGGTCCCGCACAGCGGCGCCACAAACTGAGCAACGTGCAGACCCTTCGCTGAGTTTGGAACCGCAGGTGGCGCACACCAGGGGCGTATTTCGTTTCGGTTCAGTGGAATCAGTCATAGGCGATTGCCAGATCCAGGAGCGTTTCAGGACGACGCATTATACCAGTATGCAATTGAGAGCCCAAGATAGGCGTAGGTGGACATTTTAAACCCCAATTCTGCAGTCATAATCGACCACTATGCCAGATCCAGAAGGGGGGCAATGCGCTGCATGGATTGCAGCACATTCTCTACATGGGTCCATAGCGGTACGCCCAGATCAGTGGCTCCACGTTCGATCTCATGCCGGTTGACGGCTGCAGCGAAGCGAGCGTTGTCCCATTTCTTTCGGATCGAGCGTACCGAGAGATCCGCAAGTGACTTCGAAGGTCGCACCAGGCAGACCGCAACGATTAAACCGGTTAACTCATCACACGCAAACAGTGCTTTTTCCATCGCACTTTCACGGTTAACACCCGTGTGGTCTGCATGGCTGAGGATGCAGCGGATGATCGGTTCCGGGACGCTGCGTTCACGCAGGAGTGGGGCACCTGCCTGAGGATGATCTTCGAGCGTGGGGTGGATCTCCCAGTCGAAATCATGCAGCAGTCCGGCTAGTCCCCAGAGCTCAGCATCTTCGCCGAAATAGCTAGCGTAATCTTGCATCGCCGCTTCAACAGCGTACATGTGCCTTTTCAGGTTGGCATTTTGAATGAATTCGTCCAGGATGGCTTGGGCTTGATCGCGTTTCATGCCGAATCAGGTCCTTAACCTGTCTGAGAAGCAGATCATGCCTGCATCCCACAGTGCCCGAAGCGTTGCGAAGGATTCACGGATATTCCAGAATTGCTGTGCCCGGTAGGTCCTCAGGTCTGAGACCGCCCCTTCCGCATCGATCCCGATCGCATCGCAAAGTACGAGCGCACGCGGCAGATGGAAGCGTTGCGTCACGAGCGTCGCCTGGGTGATCCCGAAAGAATCCCTCGCCCGCAGACAGGTCAGGAAAGTACGGTCACCACCGGGGTCGAGCAGCGCATCCTCGGGATCGAGGCCCATCTCAACGGCGTAGGCGAGCATCGATTCGGCCTCATTATATCCCGCTTGCTGGGAGGAACCACTGAAGAGTATCTGTTCGACGAGACCTGCGCGGTAGAGATCCATGGCTGTCTCGATACGATCGGCGAGTACGGTCGTTGGACGACCATCGCGTCGCAGCCCAGCGCCGAATACGATTGCCACCGGGCTGTGGGATAGCTGATCAAGTAAGTGGATTTGTCCAGCATAGACCTTATCGATCACCCAGCCAGGCACGATCAAGAGCGAAGCCAATGCCACTCCCAGGAGCAGGATTTTACGAATGAGTCGGAGGAGAGATTTAATCATCCGCAGATTTTACCAAAAAGAAATGGTTGCAGTTAAATGAGCCTATCATCTTATATTCCCGGACCTTGATTGACGGGCGCCGGGCCCAGTGTTAGACTCTCAATGATCATATTCATATGATGAATATGATGAATGGGGATTGGACAAGGGAGCAACTC
The DNA here is from genome assembly GCA_034430615.1 of Anaerolineales bacterium. Lineage (GTDB taxonomy): Bacteria > Chloroflexota > Anaerolineae > Anaerolineales > E44-bin32 > E44-bin32. The sequence continues at coordinate 2,103 of DAOUEJ010000180.1, forward strand.
GATGACGGTCGACCTGGATTCAGAATTCTTGACCTACCTTGCACAGCATGCCTGTGTGCCTGGCACCCAGCTTCCACCACTTGCAGAACTTGCGCAAGGTCTGGGTTTAAGCATTAGCAAGCTGCGCGAACAGCTCGAGGTGGCTCGTTCGCTGGGTTTCGTGGACGTCCGGCCCCGAGTGGGCATCCAGACCCGGGCCTATTCACCTGCGCCTGGTTTGAGGACGAGCCTGCGTTACGCTCTGGCGGTCAATCCAGAAATTTTCCGTCAGATCGAAGACCTCCGAGAGCACCTAGAATCCTGCTACTGGGAGGGCGCGGTCCGCCAGTTGGAGGCCGCTGATCTCCGTAAGCTTGAGGTTCTAATTGCCCGGGCGTGGCAGAAGCTGCGCGGTACCCCGATCCAGATTCCACACGAGGAACACCGCGAGCTGCACCTGACGATCTTTTCTAAGCTGGAAAATCCATTTGTGCAGGGTATTCTCGAAGCGTACTGGGATGCTTACGAGATGGTTGGGCTGGCGCTCTACACGGATTATCGTTATTTAGAACAGGTCTGGATGGCGCATGAGCAGATGGTCGATGCCATCCTCAAGGGTGATGCTGCACGCGGGCAGAGTGCCCTGGAGACGCATTTTGAGATCTTGCTGACCAGGCCACAACCTGATCAAAATGCCCATAAGGACCTAGGGGATGAGAAGGTCCGCATTTCTCAAACTCACACAATAAGGAGTGGTACAGAATGACCGAGACGGAAACCAAGCCTATAACCGGGGACGGTGTTCAAGCCATCCTGAATGACTTTTCCATGATCGTGGCTACCGTAAATGGATCCGGAAGCCAGACTGCTAACATGGCCTTGATCCGGGCACTATTCCGGATGGGGATCCCCGTGAGCGGGAAAAACCTTTTCCCATCCAATATCCAGGGTTTACCAACTTGGTTTACCATTCGGGCCAGCCGGGAAGGGTATACGGCGCGCCGTGAAGCAGTCGAAGTGCTTGTTGGCATAAACCAAACTACCTTCCTCGAAGACGTAGAGGGCCTTGTTGAGGGAGGTGTGTGTTTCTACCCCGATCATTTCTCGAAGCCTGATATACGCAGTGATGTGACCTTCTATCGTATGCCCGTGAACCAGATCATCAAAGACGTTGAACCGCCTCGTGATCTGCGTGAGTACATGAGCAACATGGTCTACGTTGGTATCGTCTCCGAGAAACTTGGAATCGAAATCGAGGCCGTACGGGATGCGCTTGACACCCATTTCCAGGGTAAAACCAAGGCGGTTGACTTAAATATGCAGGTCGTCAAAGCCGCCGCCGAGTGGTCTCGTGCATACTTACCAAAGGCCGATCCTTATCTGGTCGAGCGTGACAACCAAACGCAGGGCAAGATCATCATGGATGGAAATACCGCCGGTGCCCTGGGTGCGATTTACGGCGGTGTAAGCTTTACCGCCTGGTACCCGATCACGCCGGCATCGAGCCTTGCCGATGCGCTCATCGCCAATCTTCCGCTGTTGCGGAAGGACGAAGCGACGGGGAAGCAAACCTATGCAGTGCTGCAGGCCGAGGATGAGCTTGCCGCGATCGGGATGGCGATTGGTGCAGGATGGGCTGGCGCCCGCTCGATGACCTCGACCTCCGGTCCCGGTATTTCGCTCATGGCTGAGTTCAGTGGCCTGGCCTATTTTGCGGAGATCCCGGTCGTTATCTGGGATGTCCAGCGCATGGGCCCCAGCACGGGTATGCCAACCCGCACATCTCAAGGCGACATCCTGTTTGTACGTTTTCTCGGGGCTGGCGACACCGAACAAATCTTGCTCCTTCCGGGAAACATCGCAGAGTGCTTTGAGTTCGGGTGGCGGGGGTTCGATCTCGCCGAACGTTTGCAGGCTCCGATCTTTATCCTGAGTGATCTCGACCTTGGGATGAACCTGTGGATGTCAGAGCCCTTCGAGTATCCGGACCAACCGATGGATCGGGGTAAAGTGCTCACCGCAGAGGACCTGGAAAAAATCGATGACTTTGCCCGTTACCGCGATGTGGATGGTGATGGGATTACATACCGTACTCTCCCAGGAACGGATCACCCTAAAGCAGCCTACTTAACCCGTGGAACTAGCAAGGACGAGCATGCCTTTTATAGCGAACGTCCTGAGGATTATGAGCGAAACATGGAGCGCCTGGCGAGGAAGTTGGAAACCGCTCGTGGCATGCTTCCCCAACCTGTAATTGAGCAGTCTGGTAACACCATCGGACTAATCAGCTTTGGTTCAACCGATCCAGCGGTTCAAGAGGCACGTGATCGATTGGAGGAAGTGGGGATCGAGACAGACTATATGCGCCTGCGCGCCATCCCATTTTCTCCCCGGGTAAGTGATTTTATCCGTGAGCATGAGCGAGTTTATGTCATTGAAATGAACCACCATGGACAGATGCAAAAACTGCTCCAACTCGAAGTGCCGGAGCAAGCCGCTAAATTGGTGTCTCTGACGCACAATAATGGGCTTCCGCTCTCAGCCCGTTGGATAACTGCACAGGTAGCAAGCCAGGAGGGTAAGTAGCGATGATGGAGAATGTAGACCAGCAGGTAGGCACTTCGAAGAACGGTAACCGCATCGGTCTGGAAAAGGCTGACTACCGTGGGCGTGAGACAACACTGTGCCAGGGGTGCGGCCACAATTCGATCTCAAGCCAGATCATCACAGCTTGTTACGAGATGTCGATACAACCCGAGCACGTTATCAAGATGTCAGGCATCGGGTGTTCGAGTAAAAGCCCAGCCTACTTTCTTAGCCGTTCACATGGCCTGAATGCACTGCATGGCCGGATGCCGGCGACTGCCACCGGGGCAGTTATGGCAAACACCAGCCTGAAGGCGATCGGTGTTTCCGGGGACGGCGACACCGCCAGTATAGGCCTGGGACACTTCAAGCACCTCGTCCGGCGCAACATGCCCATGACCTACATCATCGAGAATAACGGTGTTTATGGTCTGACGAAAGGGCAGTTCTCCGCCACGGCGGATAAGGGCCAGGAATTAAAGAAGGTCGGGGTAAACCCATTCATGCCGGTGGACATCTGCATGGAGGCGCTCATTTCCAATGCGGGATTTGTCGCTCGCTCCTTTGCCGGTGATCCGAAGCAAGTAAAGGAACTGCTCAAAGCGGCACTCAGTTTCAATGGTACGGCCATCCTCGACATCATCAGCCCATGTGTCACATTCAACAACCGGGGTGAATCCACCAAGAGCTACTCTTGGGGACGCATCCATGAGTATCCACTCCACGACGTGACATGGGTGCCAGAGCGTGAGGAGATTCGGGTGGAATATGACCCGGGGAAGGTGATCGACGTGGTGATGCATGACGGTTCCCAGTTGGTGCTGAAGAAGCTTGAGAGTGACTACAATCCGACCGATCGTATGGCTGCCCTGAGAATGCTCGAGGAGACCTGCTGTGGGGGTGTGTTGGTCACAGGTTTGATCTATATCAACAATGAGCAACCGCCTCTCGATGAGATCGAGAATCTGGTCGAGACTCCACTCAGCCGACTGACCGAGGCAGAACTGCGCCCTTCCCGGGAAAGCCTGCAGAGCCTGTTGGAGCGCTATCGCTGAGGCGTTGACGAAAAGTGCATCCGATATCACGGCTAGCTCGCTCTCCAGCATACCTGGCGTAAGTGTTTATGGATCGAAGCGTGGGTGGAGGAGCTCAGGCTCACTTGACGGCATTGGGGATCACGGCCGGTCTCGCCGCGGCCAGTATCTGGGGCGGGATGTACGTTGTGAGCAAGGTCGTGCTCGAAGTCATCCCAGCATTCACTTTGATCACGCTTCGTCTGATCCTGGGAGCAGTCTCACTGCTGGTCGTCCTTGCCCTGCGTGGGGGTATAAAGCCTGACCTGCGGTCCCTATCCGGAGCGGTCGGCATCGGTATCATCGGCTACGGGGCTTCCCTCGGTCTGCAGTTCATCGGAACACATCTCTCAACTGCAGTGAATGCATCCCTGGTTACCTCTGCCTCACCCCTCTTCATCTTCTTCTTCGGGGTCGTACTGCTTGGTGAGAAACCAACTCTGAGACGTATAGGTGCGCTGGTCCTTGCTTTCCTGGGAGTCGTCGCCGTCATCGATCCGCGTCAGGTCATCATGGGGACCGAGGTCGCGCTTGGTAACTTGATCTTGCTCGGCGCTGCATTGACATGGGGCCTGTATTCGGTCCTTGTAAAACGCATAAGCATACGAATCGGAATTCTGGAGTTCAGCGTGCTTGCCTTCCTGGGCGGGCTGGTCTTGAGCTTGCCAATCACCTTCCTCAACGATGACCCAGGCTGGATCCAATCGATGACTTCCGGGTTATGGCTTGGAGTTCTCTACCTGGGCGTTGTCTCAACCGGGCTTGCGATGTATCTTTGGAATTATTCACTTGCAGTTCTGGACGCCGGCCTTGTATCGCTCCTTTTCTTCGCACAGCCTATCGTGGGAACAGTTCTGGGAGCCCTGCTTCTGGGTGAAAAGCTGACCTCAGGATTTTGGCTGGGAGCATTGTTGATCGGTGGTGGGCTAATGCTGGTTACGCGTTCTGAATGGGCAAGAGACCACAGCCGGATTGGAAATTCATAACCGAGCAGGAGAAACGAATGAAGCAGGGTAATGGCTGCCTGAGCAGGATTGCATTATCGCTAGCATTCTTGGCGGTTGGGATCATGGTCCTTACGCTGCCTATTGCGCTGGCAGGACGTGATCTGGCACAGATTATTTTTCAACCCGATGCGCTAACCCAGGTCTTGAAAAACCAGGTTCTTGATTCAGGTCTAATTGGCGATCGCCTGCGTGAGACTTTCGTTTCCGATCAGTGGATGGATGCCTTGGGCGCGGAAGGGAGTGAATTACGGCCTGTATTCAAGCATCTCTCTCCATCGGAGCGCGAGGAAATTCTGGCACTTGCACTTCCTGAAGGCTGGCTGCAGGCACAAGTCGAACGGATGATTCGTGGGTTCTATGCTTGGGTCGATTCCGACCAAACCCTACCGCGAGTCGGCCTGGATATGACACCTGTGAAGGCTCACTTGCTGCGCGGCGGGATTGATGCCATGGTGGAAATCCTGATGGATTCCTGGCCGTCCTGCACGGATGAGCAGGCCGCACAGTTGGGTCAGGAGATCCTGCGTGCCGGCACGCTACCTGAATCTTTTTGCGAACCTTCGGAACCGCTGCGTAGCCAACTTGCGCTTGTGGCCGCAAGCTCCCTGAAGGAGCAAGTAGACCAGATCCCGAATTTCGCTCCGTTTCTCGAGAGCACCAACACGAGTGAAGCTGTACAGATGAAGGAGCAACTGCGCTTCCTGAGGGCGATCATGTTGTGGGGATGGTTCCTTCCGCTCTCGCTGCTAGGGTTTGTCATGGCCCTGGCAATCCGGAGTAGGGAGGACTTACAAAGGTGGTGGAGTCTGCCGCTGCTTCTCAGTGGAGCAGCAACTTTCATCTGGGCATTGATCGGATCAGCTTCCCGACTTCGTGTTGCACGCAACATCAGCCAGGGGGTGGCAGGGGAGGGTGCACTGCTCCAATCTGCTGTGCAAGCTGGTTTCGACGGCATCCTGAAGGAGGCGTTGGGATCGCTGTATGTTCAATCCTTTGTGCTGATCGCGGCGGGAGCTGCGATCTGGTTTGGGCTACGACTGCTTCGATCGAAGACTACTCCCGCATCGAGTGCAGCGGCCACGGCAGAACTATCCACCCCACTCGCAGCAGAACCTCCACCGGTGAGGCCGATCCATGAGGATGCTGCTGAGCAGGACGAACCAGCTGATCCGCCATCGGGTATCTTCGGGTAGATGCTGCAATTAAAATAATATACGTTATAGCTCTGCTCACCCGGCTTGCATCTATGCCGGGATGAGGCCCTCAACGAATTTTCGCATATCTTCACACGATTCGAGTGATAAAGTCGTGTCGATAATCTCCTGAATCCGTGCTTCTCTGAAGACGTGCCCTGCATTCTCCTTGAACTTATGGAATAGTTCTTGATCTGAGAGGGGATCCTGCGGGTCACCTTTTGCAATGTCCGTCTGCCTCTCATATGTACCACCATCATAGGTGGTGATCACCACCCGGGCTCTTTTCATATGCGGGAAGAGGGCGTCGATGGCAGGGTCCGCTTTGACTTTAATTTTGGTGAGCAGCTCACGCACATCTGGATCCCAGAGCGAGCCTTCCTCGAAAGAGCTGGGGAGGACATATCCTTTTACGAGGGCGACGGCAACGACGTACGGCAAGCTGTGATCGGCAGTTTCGGGAGTGTCAGGCTTGTACTTGCTGGGATCGGAGAGGATGTCGGCACCGCGAGTCGTCGTATCGATGGAAACACTCGCGATTCGTTCCGGTTCCAATCCATACTCTTCCCGCAGTGAAAGTGCGGCGGAGATAGGCTGATGAGTAAGAGCTTCGGTCGGGAAGGCCTTGTAACTGCAGTTTGTGATCATGTACTTCTCACCTAGCCCGTCAACCACAGTCTCTAGATCCCATTCGACATCAGCAAGAACCTCGATTAAACCTTCCTTGCCCTCCACCACCTGCTCCGGGCCGGTAATTCCTTCCCTGGCCATCAAAGTCGCGAGCAAGCCCGCCTGGGCAGCCAGCGGATCAGCAGCGTTCTTCATGTTTGTCAGATGCCCGGCAACGACTCCACCAAGGGTGAAGTGACTCGAACCTGAAAGTCCAGCCGCCGCAGCCAACTGCTCCTCATCGAGACCGTACAACCGGCCGGCGACGAAGGGGCTGACGAATTGGGTTAGAGACGCATGATGCCAGCCGACCTCGCGAATTCCAGGATGTGCAGCATGGCACCAGCGCATTTCAAGTTCATAGGCCAGGATGGTGGCCAGGATTGCTTCCCGGCCGTCGCGACTGTTTGCCTCTGCTGCGGCGAGCACGATGCCCAGCAAATCGGAAGGATGGCTTGGATCCTGGACCCAGTAGATATCGTTGAAGTCGAGTGCCCGGATCAGAAGTCCGTTCATGAGTCCGGCGTTGGGTGCGTTGGTACGCAACCCGTAACCGATCACAGTCGCCTCAGGCACACCACCCAGTTTTTCGGTGAAGCGCAGCATCGACTTCATGTCATCACGAGCTGTCGCAGCGAAAGCGCAACCAAGGCTGTCCAGCAGGAAGCGCTTTGCCTGCTCGATGGCATCGATAGGTAGATCTGTATAGTTCAGATTATGGGTGAAGGTAGCGATGCGCTGGGTAATTGATCTCATGCGCCTGGCCCTCTCCAATTGATCTGATACAAATAGACATTCATGGGAAAGCGCGGATTACAGCCTGGGCCATGTCGATTGTCGAGCTTGTTCCACCCATGTCGTAGGTCCTCACTTCGCCGGAGGCAATCACGCCGGCCAGCGCCTGTTCTAGTACCGTGGAGAGCTCCTCTTCACCCAGCCAATCTAACATCAAGCGCACAGCAAGCAGCATCGCAATGGGGTTTACCTTGAGCTGCCCGGCGTACTTCGGCGCCGAGCCATGGGTTGGCTCAAACACGGCGAAGGCATCACCGATATTGCCGCTTGAAGCAAAGCCTAGACCCCCCACCAACTGGGCCGCGAGATCGGAAACGATGTCGCCGAACATGTTGCTGGTGACGAGCACGCCGTAGTCCTGGGGATTCTTTACCAGCCACATCATCTGGGCGTCGATGTTGGTTTCCCACAGGCTGATCTCCGGGAATTCTTTCGCGACGGCGCGGGCCACGCGGGTCATGATCCCGCTTGTTTCTCGCAGCACATTCGGTTTTTCCACGAGTGTGACCGAGCGGTAGCTGTGGTCGCGTGCATATTCGAAGGCCTTGCGCAGAATGCGGGTAGCTCCTTTCTCCGTAATCACGCGCAGGCTGATCGCGATCTCCGCTGCTGGTACATTATCGAAACGGGCCATTGCCGGATTGTGCTCTCTCATCGCCTTCCGAACTGCGTCGGGGAGTGGATAAAATTCGACACCGCTGTACAGCCCTTCCGTGTTTTCTCGAAATACAACAAGGTCAATATCATCCCTGTAGTTGAGCGGATTGCCAGGGTAGGCACGGCACGGGCGCAAATTACAATACAGGTCGAAGCGCTGGCGTAAACTTACGATCGGACTGCGGTAAACGAGCCCTTGTGAGCGCAAATCGGGAGCGAGTTCCTCGATGGCCTCATCCTTGGGTTTGGATGTAATCGCCCCGAAAAGCCCGCAGCTGCTTTCTTCAAGAATGCGCATGGTTCGGTCGGGAAGGGGATTCCCCTCCCGGCACCAAAACTCCCAGCCGATGTCGGCCGGGATGTACTCACCATCCAGCTCAAGTGCGTCCAAAACCAGCCGTGCCGCCTGCATGACATCAAGGCCGATCCCATCTCCTGGCATCCACGCGATGCGGTATTTGGCCATGCTGTGTCCTCCATTTCAACATCTCTATCAGGAATCGAGATCCAGGATCCTGGCGTGCGTATACTCGATCAACCCGCCGGCTGCAAAGATCGCTTGCACGCTCTCTGGAATGGGCAGAAAACGGAGCTTGCCCGCCGCACATTGTAGTGAGCCGTCCAGGAGGTCGAGTGTAATCCGCTCACCATCCTGTATGGCCGAGGCGGCATCCGGGCAGATCAGGGCGGGGAGGGCGGCATTGATGCAGTTGCGGTAGTAAATCCGGGCGAAAGAGACAGCCAGGATCGCGCCAAGCCCGCTTTGCTTCAAGCAGGTAACGGCCTGTTCCCGCGACGAGCCACAGCCCCAGTTCTTACCGGCGACGATGATGTCGCCAGATTTAACTTCCTGGGCGAAGCGGGGATCGAGATCTTCGAGTGCATGCTGCGGCATGCCCGCAGGGTCTTGCACAGTGTAGGTGTACTTTCCGGGGAAGATGACGTCCGTATTGACATTGTCGCCGTATTTCCAGACTCGACCTTCAATGATCTGGCCTGTCATGGCAGGACATCCCTGGGATGGCAGATCTCGCCAGCAATCGCAGCTGCGGCGACCACTTCCGGGCTGGCGAGGTAGATTTCGCTCTCCTTGGTTCCCATGCGCCCTCGGAAATTCCGGTTAGCCGTGCTGATCGTGACCTCGCCGCTGGCAGGAATGCCCATGTGATTCCCCATACATGGACCACAGCCAGGGCTTTCAATGACCGCTCCGGTTTTAAGCAGGTCCTGGAGGATGCCTTCGTCAGCGATGCGGAGGTAGACCTCAGCCGAAGCGGGGATCACGATCAAGCGAACACCGGGAGCGATTCGCCTGCCACGCAGAATAGCGGCGGCAGCGGCCAGATCCTCATAGCGACCGTTGGTGCATGTGCCGATAAACGCTTGCTGGATGCGCGTACCTTGCAGCTCGCGCAGTGCTTTAACGTTATCGACGGTATGGGGACAGGCGATCATCGGTTCAATGGCCTCTGAGTCGATATCGAGCGAGCGGGCGTACCGTGCTCCCTGGTCAGGGTGAAGAGGTTCGAATGGTCGTTGGGCACGTCCCTCGAGGTATTCGAGCACGGCTTCGTCCGGTGGGAGGTAGCTGTTCTTGGCGCCCATCTCCGCCATCATATTCGGCAAGGTAGCACGTTGCTCGACGCTGATGTTCCTAAGCGTCTCACCATGCCACTCGACAGATTGGTACAGGGCTCCATCGGCGCCTAATTCCCCAATGATCGAGAGGGCCAGGTCCTTGCTCGTGACACCTGGCTGCAAGCTTCCGTGCAGGTTTATCCGCAGGCTCTCCGGGACGCGCAGCCACAGCTCGCCCAACGCCCAGGTCGACGCCATTTCGCTGCGGCCGATACCGGTGCCGAAGGCGCCCATGACGCCTGCGTGCGGTGTGTGTGAGTCTGCGCCCAGTACAAGCTCCCCGGGCAGGCTCAGACCTTCTTCTACCAGCACCTGGTGGCAGATGCCGCGCCCAATGTCGTAGAAATGATCCACACCCTGTTCGATGACAAACTCACGGATGAGCTTGTGGTTTTCTGCATGCAGGGTAGTAGGTGCGGGAGCGGCGTGATCGAGAACGATGAAGTGGCGGGTGGGAGCGAGCAAGCGCTTTCCGCCCATCTGGTGAAAGAGCTGGATGATTGCAGCGCTGTTATCATGTGAGAGCACTACGTCAGGTTGCACCGTGACGATCTCACCCGCGTTTGTATGGCTGCGCCCGGAGGCTTTGGCGAGCGCTTTCTCTGCGAACGTCATCGCCGACATAACTGGAACTCCACCAAGATGCGCATAGCCACAAAAGTCAACGGTTACTCATCTCTGACTAGCCTGCAGCCGGCTAAGGTCGAAATCGGTAAAGTCGGCATGATGGAAGATGATCGATTCGGCCTGGCGTTGAAAGCGATCGCCTTCCCAGGAATGGGTTGCGACGATGTGCATGACCGGATCGGGAAGGCCGTGCTTGTAGCACAGCGCCACCCCGGTGAATGGGTGTCGGAGGTAGCGGTATGTCTTCGACCACCGCACCTGGTCTCCATCGAACTCAAATTCGAGCAATTTTCCGACATCGGCCAGCAGCGCCCCGGCGATGAGCGTGTCACGATCGATCTTGTAGCGGTCGCCATAGGCTTGCCTTAACACTTCATCCATCGCAATGCAAAGCCGGCAGACCACGCTGACATGCTCGGGAAATGTGATATCCACATCCTGAATGAGCAGCGTGTAAGGCAGGCGTCCAAGTGATTCGACCGACATTCCGCCGGTCCTGAGAGCTTCTTCCCAGACAGCAAGCGTCTTTTGACGGAGATCCTTGTCCAGGATCGATTCAAATTCCGGGATCAATTTAATAAGGGTTTTTTCCATGCTTGCATTCTCCTTATCTACTACTGGGTTTCCGGTAGCGCTCTCGCTGCTGGACCATCATAGATAAAGTCAATGGGATTGATGCGGCGCATAGGTTTTTCGCGTTCGAGTTCTTCATGAACCTGGGCAAAGAGGCCGGGGACCCGGGAGAGAATGAAGAAGTCGTTGCCTGCTTGGGGTGGAATTCCTAAATCGACCAGGAGTGCAGCAATCGCACCGTCAACATTGATCGGTAGATCTTTCCCTTCAGCAGCCATCGCCACTTGCAGTGCCAGCATTGCTTCGATACCCCCTGAACCCAGGCCAAGCTCCTCGGCAAGCACAAACAACCGCCGTGTGCGGGGATCTTCGCTGTGGATGCGGTGGCCCAGTCCTGGCAGCCGCTTGGTCCCGGCCAAGAACTGGCTTGCTACCAGCGCCGCTGCTTCAGATACAGGCTGGGCATCCGATGTCAGGTCCATCACCTGGAGCAAGACCTGCATGCAGTCTTCGATTGCACCACCGTGGAAGCGGTTGATGGAGAGGATCCCGGCCGCAACGGCCGCGTTCGGCGGAGCTCCAGTGGAGGCAGCCGTCCGAGCGGTGAGCGCTGATGGCGCCCCCGGGCCGTGATCGATGGTGGCGACCAGGATGGCATCCAGCAGCCTGCCTGCGTTTTCGCTGGGAAGTTCACCCATCAATGCCAGGAATATGGCCTGTGAAAAGCTCACTCGCCCCATGAGTTCATCCACGCGGTATCCACGCACACGCACCTCGTTAGGCTGAACACTCGTTATGCTGGTCTTCCAACCCGTTTCCCTCATCATAAGATCTTGTGCTCCTCCAGGACTTTCCTGGTTACCTGTGGCAGATCTCCAAAGGCTTCGACGATCGTCACTCCGGCGGCCTGTAAACTGGCGACCTTCCCTTCGTATGTACCGCGACCGCCTTCAACGATGGCGCCGGCATGGCTAAATCGTGTCCCACGCTTGGCTGCCTTGCCTCCAATGAAAGCGACCATCGGCTTGGTAAGTTCTCCATTCTCGATTAATGCAGCAACCCGTTCCTCCTGGGTGCCACCGATCTCGCCGAACATCACGATTGCCTTTGTTTCCGGGTCGGCTTCAAACATCCGCATAACATCCGGATGTGGTGTGCCTACGACGGGATCCCCGCCGACATGTACGAGCGTGCTCGCTCCCATACCGGCCCGGGCCAGGTAGTAGGCCATCGAAGACGTGATGCCTCCGGAACGTGAGCTGATCCCCAGCGGACCGGGTTTGAACCATTCTCGCGCCGTGGATGCGCTGCCGCCGATCATTCCCAGGCTGGCTTTACCGGGCGAGAGTACGCCCAGGGTGTTAGGCCCGACGAACCTTGCGCCGGCCTCGCGGGCTGCGAGCGATATTGCTAAGACGTCGTAAATGGGTACCCGATCCGGGATGAGGACCAAAAGCTTCACACCCGCCTCGATCGATTCGAGCGCAGCACTCTTCACCAGAGGGGCAGGGATAAAGAGCACACTGATATCGATCGGGCCATGCTCAGCACAAGCCTGTTTGACCGTATCATAAACGGGGATGCTATCGACGACTTGCCCGCCTTTACCCGGTGTGACACCAGCGACAATCTTGGTGCCGTAGTCACACATCAGACGGGTCCGGGCTTGCCCCTCTCGTCCAGTGATACCCTGGATCAGGACGCGCTTATCCCGATCAATCAGGATGGCCAAGGTTCACCCCCATCGTGTTCATCCAACCCGGGAATCGGCAGGTGTACGTAGCCCCCTCCTGCGCCATCCAGGAGGCAATCAACCTGGCAGGCCAGGCATTCGGTGCAGCCGCCTTTACTAGCTGCCTCGATCGTGATCTTTAATCTGGGCAGCCCCTCCGCAAGTTCAAGGATCTGGGGCGCACATGCCTGGATACACACCTGGTTCTCGCATTCTCGACAAGCTGCATAGTCGTAGGTTACGCTTCCACCGGTGACTGTTTTGAATTGGTAGGGTTCGGCCGGAGGCGTGGGTGCGTACTTTTCCTGTGCCTTGACAGGCGTATGTGAGCGGATGAGTTCGTCAAGACGTCCGGCACAGAATTCCGGGGAATCGTCTTTTCCGTAGGCTTCTAGGGGTGCAGAGAGCCGCTCGGCGATTCGCTCGAGGAGCGCAATCGCCTGTTCCTCAGCATTCCCGCCGAGGCGGATGACGGCCGGCACGGTCAGGGGATGTTCGAGGAATGCCTTGGCCAGGCCGCGTGCGCTGTGGAATTGCTCCTGCGAGGCAACGCCCGAACCTGAAGCGAAGTATCCATCAATCGGCCCTTGTTCCAGGATCACGCGTGCTGCGCGATAGACCTTGGACGCCGGTGGGTTGCCGCTGGTGTCGACGAAATTAGCGATCCGGAAGCCTCGGGCGAGAAGAGCATCCATACTCATCATCGAGCCACCGCCACCCGCTCCATGGAATCCGATCACGCCTTCGCCGGCCTTGAAATCTTGCATAAGCTGGATGAAATAGAAAGTCCCCCGGTAGTCGTTTTTTTCAATCTCCCACGCGATGCGCTCGAGAGCAGTCGGCGGGCGATCGAACTCGCGGGCGACCTCGATACCTAGTTCGGGATGACGATAGACCGCGTAGTCATCGATCGTGATGCGGCAGTCTGCAGCGATAAGCTGGCCATCGTTGGTCAGTACGATCGGATTGATCTCTGCTGAGCGCGCATCATATTGGCTGGCCGCACGCACAAGTTTCTCGAGCAGGTCTCCGAGTTGAATCTGGAGTTTGCCTGCGATGCCGGCTTGCTGGACGAGTTCTCGTCCCTGGTAATCGTAAAGTCCCGTACGTACGTCGATATTCCGCCGGTGGATCGCTCCGGGATGTTCACGGGCGATATCTTCGATTCCTGACCCCCCGATTGCACTGAAGATGAGCACCGGCGCCTGGGCCAGGTCGTCTAGGATCACACCCGCGTAGAATTCCCGGGCGATAGCTAACTGCTGTTCAATAAGAACATGATCGATGCAGAACCCACCAAGTTTACGGCCCAACATATCTGCAGCAGCTGAGCGGACTTCATCCTCCGTGGTAGCGAACTGGATCAACCCCTGAGCGGCCCGGCTTGTGACCCAGGCCTGTCCTTTGATCACGACCGGAAATCCAAGCTCGACGGCGACCCGAACGGCCTGGTCCGGGGATGTCGCTACATACCCGCGTGGAACGCGAATTCCTACATCCTGGAGGAGAGATTTTCCCTGGTATTCGTGAAGCCTGGCCATACACGAACCCGTCCTTACCGGCAGAGGCGCCACGGTGGCAAATGGGGTTGCGAAATAAAAATTGGTTAGGTATCTCGTGATCTGCTTCTGAGAAGCAGGGCGACATCTGCCACCGTATTCCGATTATAGAGGTCAATAGTGATGTTGCAACGCCCAACAGGCCCGCTGGGGCTATTGTAAGGGGCTTCGGCAAGTGAGTTGATTGACGTTAGGCAGTTTTTTCGCGGACACATGGTACTTGCAGTTGATAGGCTAAATCCCTAACCTCCTATAAATACGGTTCAGAATATCTGGATTTTTTCGGCATACCTCGCAGTAGCGCAGGCATCTGCGTGTGGTATTCGTGCAGGTACAACGGAATCAGTATCGAAGCGGATCGTCCGGATAACCAGTCAAGAGAGGACGATGAGAGTCTTCGCCCGCACTCCTTTGAATGTGGGAGATCTCCCGGTCCCGCATGGAATAGTCTACCTCATCCCGGCTCGTTGCAAGGGATGCAACCTTTGTATCGAGCTCTGCCCACGCGAAGTCCTCCAGGTATCAACAGAGATCAACGCAAAAGGTTATCACCTGCCCGAGATCAAATTGGGGAAGGAATCCGAGTGCGTCCATTGCGAATTTTGCACAATGGTTTGCCCTGAATTTGCCATCTTCACACTCGAGGCGGCAGCATGAGACGAGGACCCGTGCTAACCGGGAGCCACTTCATGCATGGCGATCATGCGTGCGCGGAAGGTGCATTAGCAGCCGGCTGCACGTTCTTCGGGGGCTACCCGATCACACCCTCCACGGAGATCGCTGAACGCCTCGCCGAGCGATTACCTGAAGTGGGCGGCGTCTTCATGCAAATGGAAGATGAGATGGCGAGCATTGCCGCGGTCCTGGGCGCCTCGGCGGCCGGAGCGCGGGCAATGACTGCCACCTCAGGTCCCGGATTCAGCCTGATGATGGAAAACCTTGGGCTCGGGATCATGATGGAATTGCCCTGCGTGATCGTCGACGTACAGCGCGGATCTCCCTCCACCGGGCTGCCAACCCTACCCGGCCAGTCCGACATTATGCAAGCCCGCTGGGGGTCGCATGGCGATTATCGACTGGCAGCATACAGCCCCTGGTCGCCGCAGGAAATCTTCGATCTGACAGTACATGCCTTCAATGTCGCCGATCGGTTCCGCCTACCGGTCCTGCTGATGGCGGATGAGGTTGTGGGTCACATGGTCGAACGGGTCGTCATCCCAGAGGCAGATGCCCTCATATACTGGGGTAGAAAACGCCCGAATGGGAATTCGAAGGAAGCATTTCTCCCCTTTGCCGCAGTTGATACGGATCTCGTGCCTCCAATCGTGCATGCCGGGGAGGGGTATCGGCTGCACTATACGGGGCTTACCCACGACGAGAAGGGCTATCCTGACATGTCCCCAGAAGCACACCAGCGTTTGGTATCCCGGCTGGTGGACAAGGTTGTCGTCAATCAGGAGATGCTCTTCAAGACCGAAACCTACTACCCGGATTCGGCTCGTGTGCTTGTAGTCTCCTTCGGCAGCACGGCCCGCTCGGCACTTCGCGCTGTCCGAGAGGCGCGCGAGGAAGGCATTCCTGCCAGCTTTCTACGATTGATATCTGTTTGGCCTTTTCCCGTGGACACACTGCGCGAACTTGCTGCGAATGTAGACGCTGTCATCGTGCCTGAGATGAACCTCGGCCAGCTGATCACGGAGGTGGAGAGATATGTGTGTGTCCCGGTGATTGGCGTCAATCATGCCGGGGGTGAGATGATGGCGCCGGAACCAATCCTGGAAGCGATACGAGAGGCAGCTTGAAGTGGTAGCACCGATCCTGGTCGACGAACATCCGCTTGACAATCTAATTCGTGCCGATCGGATGCCACATATATGGTGTCCGGGGTGTGGGATCGGGGTCGTTATGCGCTGCTACGCGCATGCAATCCTGGCCCGGGGGGATGAGCTCGATCAACACGTCGTCGTGTCCGGGATCGGCTGTTCCGGGCGTGTGGCAGGCTACATGAACCTCGATTCGTATCACACTACCCATGGCCGCGCGATCCCGTTCGCAACAGGATTAAAGCTTGCAAACCCCGATCTACATGTGACCGTGTTCAGTGGTGATGGCGACCTCGCTGCGATCGGTGGGAATCATCTAATCCATGCTGCCAGACGAAATATTGATCTGACTGTGATCTGCACCAACAATTTCAACTACGGCATGACAGGCGGACAGGCCGGCCCCACGACGCCGCTGGATGCATATACCTCCACAACGCCTTACGGCTGTCCCGAGCTTCCCTTCAATCTGGCCCACCTGCTGTACGCAGCAGGAGCGAATTTCGTGTCGCGCTGGACCTCGCTCCATGTGCGTCAGGTGAAAGCCGACATCATGTATGCGTTAGAGAAACCGGGGTTTTCCTTTATCGAGGTTCTCGTCCCCTGCCCGATCGGCTTTGGCCGCTCAAACCAGCTGCCGAACGCCATCGATGAGATCGAGCTCTACCGTGAACGATGCCAGCTGGCCGACGGAGTTGAATTCGATCAACTCGGGATCGATCTCCATGGAGATCAACCTATTTATGTCGGCCGTTTCGTCGATCGTTCGCTGCCACCCTTTACGCCAATTTGCCTGGAGGAGACTGCATGAGGGTCGAAGTCCGCTTGTCCGGTTTTGGAGGTCAGGGCGTCGTCCTCGCCGGATATCTTCTAGGCAAAGCGCTTTCCCTGTATCAGGGTTTGGAAGCCGTGATGACCCAGTCATATGGGCCAGAGGCACGTGGCGGGGCATCCTCATCCAACATTGTCGTCGCCGATCGCAGCATTGCCTATCCCTTTGTGCAGAAAGCGGATATCTTCGCCGCCTTCTCACAGGAAGGCTATTCACGCTATCGAGATGCGACCTCAAGTGAAGCCATTGTGCTGATCGATGAGGACTTGGTTACACCGCGTGAGGATGATCGTGTACTGGTTATCCCGGCAACGCGGCTGGCAGAGGATCTCGGTCGACGCATCGTTGCCAACGTCGTCATGCTCGGTTTCATTTGCGCAACGACCGACCTGGTTACCCGTGAGGCACTGGAGCAGGCTATTCGGACGACGGTAAAGGAGAAGGTGGTCCAACTCAACCTCGAGGCGCTAGCATGCGGGATTCAGCATGCCCAACTGGAAGGCTTGCGATGAGTGATTCCGTCCTGGTGATTGGTGGTGGCATCGCCGGGATTCAGGCTTCGCTTGATCTGGCTCATGCCGGAGCGAAGGTCATTCTGGTTGAGAAGCAGCCCACGATCGGTGGGGTCATGGCCGTATTGGACAAGAACTTTCCGACGCTGGATTGTTCGATCTGCATCGAGGCGCCGAAGATGTCGGAGGTCGATCTAAACCCCAATATAGAGATCCTCTCCATGGCAGAGCTTGAGAGCCTGGAGGGAAGCCCTGGACGGTTCACCGCACGGATACGACGCCGGGCACGCTTCGTAACAGATGGCTGCACACGCTGCGGCGAATGCGCCCAGGTCTGCCCAGTGGTGCTCCCGAATGAGTATGACTCAGGCATGGCTGCGCGCAAAGCGATCTATACCCCGATCCCGCAAAGTGTCCCGGGCGCATACTTGATCGATATCAAGCATTGCCTGAACAGCCCTCCGAACTACATCCCCTGCAACCGGTGCAGCGATGTTTGCCCACCAGGCGCGATTGACTTCATGCAGCCTCATGAGGAAGTCCTCACCCGAAACGTAGGTGCTGTTATCGTAGCCGTTGGGTATGACAGTTTCGATCCGAGGGAAATGCAGACCTGGGGCTACGGTGAACACCCCGATATCCTGACTGCACTCGAGTTTGAGCGGCTTGTCAATTCGGCTGGCCCAACCGGTGGTGAGATCCTGCGCCCGTCTGACGGGGAACATCCCCACAAGTTGCTCTTCGTGCTCTGCGTCGGTTCACGAGATCAACGCCACTATCGCTACTGTTCTCGCTTCTGCTGTATGTACTCACTTAAACATGCCTACCAGGCGCTCGATCATGGCGTGGAAGACGTAAGCGTGATGTACATGGATCTGCGCGCCTACGGCAAGGGTTTCGATGGATTTCGTGAGCGCACGAGGGATGAGGGCGCACGCTATATTCGCGGCCGGCCAGCAAACATAACACCTACCACAGACGGAAGGCTGTCGGTTGTCTATGAGGACACGCAGGCCGGCCTGCGCCGAGATGATGAGTTCGACATGGTCGTCCTGGCCAACGCGGTCATCCCCCAGGAAGGTCTTCCCGATCTGGCGGACCGCCTTGGCATCGAAATAGACTCAGATGGTTTTCTGAAGTCCCTAGAAGAGCAGAATGGACTTATCTCGACAACCAGGCCGGGCGTATTTGCGGCAGGATGTGCCAGTGGTCCGAAAGATATTCCGGACAGTGTTGCTGAAGGCAGCGGGGCGGCAGCGCTGTCACTGGCATATGTGGAGGAGCGCAGTTGGCAGGAAGCACCCGATATTGAGCCGATGGTAGACATCGGGACGCCTAGAGTCGGCGTCTATATCTGTCATTGCGGTTCGAACATCGCCGGTGTGATCGATGTCAAGGAGCTCGTTACTTACGCCCAGGGACTCCCGGATGTGATCTTTGCCTCGGATCAAATGTTCTCCTGCGCCGGAAACACGCAGAAGGAGATCGAGGATTCAATCCGCGAACATGGTGTGAACCGGGTCGTGATTGCAGCCTGTTCACCCAAAACGCATGAATCAATCTTTCGCGGTGTGATGATGCGCGCCGGGTTGAATCCATTCCTGCTCGAGATGTCCAATATCCGAAACATGGATTCCTGGGTCCACAAGCATGAAAAGAGCCTGGCGACTGAAAAAGCCAAGGATATGGTTTCGATGGCGGTCGAGAAAGCGCGCCTGCTCGTACCGCTTGATGTGCGCGAACTTCCCCTCACGCAAAGCGCGCTGGTTATTGGAGGCGGGATTGCCGGTATGACCGCTGCTGCGGCGCTTGCAAGGCAGGGCTTCCCGACCCATCTAGTAGAGCGAGCAGACCAACTCGGAGGGCGTTTGCGTTCGCTTGATGTGCTCGCCCCCTCCGGTATCCAGGCTGCAAAATTAATTGAGGCCAAACAACGCGAACTTGAGCAAAGTGGTGTGGCCGTGCACACGACTACGGAAGTGGAAACGATCGGTGGTTTTGTGGGATCGTTCCATGCGCATCTCACCGATGGGCATGATCTCGAAGTCGGCGCCGTCGTGATGGCCACGGGCAGCCGTCCCTACGATGCTCACGAGTTCGGGTACGGTGAGGATGCCAGTGTCATTACGAATCTCGATCTGGAAGAGAAACTAGCGCAGGGGGCGATCGAGCAGGATTCGGTGACCTTCGTCTCGTGCATCGGCTCGCGCCAGGGCTCGATGGGCTGTTCCCGCTACTGCTGTACTTCCATGATCAATCAGGCGCTGCGTTTACGCCGGATGGGGAAGTCCGTGCAGGTGGTCTCGAAAGACATCCGGACTTACAGCCGTCAGGCAGAGGAACTTTATGAGGTCGCGATGCGGGAAGGCGTACGCTTCTTCCGCTATAACCAGGATCAACCGCCACAGGATGTACTCGTCTATGATTCCGGCTACCTGGAAGTGGAGGATGAATACTTCCATGCTCGTCTAAGGATCCCGACCGATCTGCTGGTGCTCGTTGTCGGTCTGCGCCCAACCCAGAATAACCTTGCTGAGCAGCTCAAACTCTCTGCCAGCGAGGATGGGTTCTATATGGAACTCCATCCAAAACTCGGTCCAGCCGAGACAGCCTGTCAGGGGATCTATCTCGCAGGTACCTCACAAGGCGCTAAGGATGTCCGGGAATCGATTGCGCAGGCACTTGCCTCCGCCGGCAAGGCGGGTGCATTGCTTTCTCATGGTGTGATCTCAAAGGAACCACTGACGGCCATTGTTGATGAAGAACTTTGCATCGGCTGTATGCGCTGCGTGAAAGTTTGTCCTTTCGGCGCGATCGAGGCCACGGGACCGGTTAAGGAAGGCAAGGTCCGCATCCTGGAAGCTGCATGCATGGGCTGCGGAACGTGCGCGGCCGAGTGCAATTTCAGCGCGATCGATATGCCGTATTTCACCAAAGCGCAAGTTCTGGCACAGGTCGATGCTGCCTTAGCGGAGCACCCCGAGCAGAAATGCATCGTGTTCACCTGCAATTGGTGCTCCTATGCGGGGGCTGATCTCGCCGGGATCGAGAAGCGTCAATATCCGACGTCCTCTCGAATCGTGAGAACCATGTGTTCCGCTCGCTTCGAAGAATCCTTTGTGGAACGAGCATTTGAGCGAGGTGCGGGTGCGGTCTTGGTGACCGGTTGCCGGTTAACCGAGACCGGTTCGGACTGTCACTACAATTACGCCAATCGCCTTACGGAAAAACGTTTCAATCACTGGCAGCGGAAGTATGAGCGGAAAGGAATCGCGCCGGAGCGGCTGCAGTTGCGCTGGATCTCTGCGGCAGAAGGCAAGGAGTTCGCCGAGAAGATCGCCGAGATGGACGATGTGATCCGGTCGCACGCTGCGACGATTTCTACAAAGGTGGAATCAACTCCGTCTGAGCCGGACTGACCCGGTGAGACTTTAAATATTTGTGGTAAGGCGAGAGAGCTTTCGATGACGAAGGACACGCTCAGGACGATCACACTTGAAGGTGGAGCCCTGCAGGAGCTGCTTGAGCTCACGCACGGTAAGGCTGCGCCTTGCTTCCAGTGTGGCGTCTGCACAGCGGTATGCCCGTGGGGAGATGTACACCCGAACGGTTTCAACATCCGCGATACCCTCAGAGCCGCTCAATTGGGGGAAAGTGCGGATCTTGAACCGCTCTGGTTGTGCACGGCCTGCGCGCAGTGTGAGGCTTCCTGTCCCAGAGGAGTCGATATCGGTGAAGTCATCCGCTCGCTTCGCTACCTGCTCTGGAAAAAGAGCAAACATCTCGATCACCTCCCTGGAGTTCTTTGGTCCTGCTACTGGAATAATAATCCGCTTGGGCAGCCCCCCTCGAGTCGTATGGATTGGGCTGTTGGTTTAGACCTTGAATTGTTCGACCCGGAGCTCCATACCTATCTGCTCTACGTGGGCTGCACGGGTTCCTATGATCGCAGAGCTCAGGGTGTGGCGAAAGCGTTTGTGAAAATCTTGCGTGCTGCCGGGGTTAGCTTTGGTGTCCTCGGTGTTAATGAGCCGTGCTGCGGAGAATCCGTCTTCCGACTCGGACATACACCATTTTTTGAGGAGTTAGCAGCCAGGGCGATCGGGATATTCCAAACTCATGGAGTACGTCAGCTCATCGCCCTCTCACCTCACTGCTACGATGTTTTTGTCAACGAATATCCCCCACTGGGTGGAGAATTCCAGGTCCTTCACGCGTCCCAGGTGCTGGCCGAGCTCATGCAGCATGGAAAGCTTTCCCTGGAAGGGGCCTCCGCGTTGAAGGTGACCTACCATGACCCGTGCTTGCTTGGCAGGGTAAACGGTGAGTATGAAGCGCCACGCAATGTCCTCCTTGGTATCCCTGGACTTGAGTTCGCCCCCATAGAACCGGACGCCGCGCAGGGTTTGTGCTGCGGGGGTGGCGGCGGTCGGATGTACCAGGAGACACCGCCCGGGGAGCGATTTGGAGATCTGCGTGTGGAGCAAGCCCGGGCGACAGGCGCTGATGTGCTGGCGACGGCCTGCCCACTCTGCATCTCCTGCCTCGAGGACAGCATGAAGGTTGTCCCGGGCAGGCCGATGCTGGTGAAAGACATCATCGAAATTGTTGCGGAAAGGCTGGCATGACTGATCTCAGTTTCGAACCAGCTTATGACGCCTCCAGCGAAAATCGCTCCCTCTGGGTTTACCTCGAACGCAAGGGCGATTCCCTGGCCGGTGTATCGCGCGAGCTGCTTGGAAAGGCGCGCCAACTCGCGAATGAGGCCGACCTGGAACTGAACGGTCTTCTGATGGGAAACAGCTTGGCTGATGTCGTGGGTGAGGCCTGCGAGTACGGGGCCGATGTTGTCTGGTGCTGCGAACATCCGCTCTTGACAGATTTCAACCCCCAGGCCTATAGCTACGCTGCCGAGCAAGCAATCCGGAAGGGGAAGCCATCGATCCTGCTGCTGGGTGCGACGCACGACGGACGCGATTTGGCTGGGAGACTTGCAGTCCAGCTTCAAACTGGACTAAATGCAGATTGCACAGACCTCGTTTTCAATCAAGAGAAGGGGGTCCTCGTCAGTGAGGTCACCGGTTTCGGGGGCGGGGTGATCGCGCTGCTCGAGTGTCCAGATCGGCGGCCGCAGATGTCGACCGTTCGGCCAGGTGTCTTCCCTCCAGCGGAAAGAGATGAGACCCGTCCACACAAGCAGTTGCGCATAGACATAGATATCACACCAGCGAATTTGCAGACAACGCTGCTTGAGCAGGAAACCCATCAGGGTGTTGATCTGACGCAGGCTGAAGTCCTGTGGTGCGGCGGACGCGGGATCGAAGGTAATTTCGAATCTCTTTATCAACTCGCGGCGATGCTAGGCGGGGATGTTGGCGCCACCAGGCCGCCTGTTGATGATGGTTACATCGAACGTGAAAGGCAAATCGGGCAAACCGGCGTCGTATGCCGGCCCAAGGTTGCAATCTGTTTTGGCATCAGTGGAGCCTTCCATTTCGTCGTTGGCGTCGAACAGGCAGATCTCGTCATCGCCATCAACAGCGATCCTGAATCACCGATATTCGACTTTGCTGACTATTGCATCGTCGGGGATGCGCAAGCGATCATGCCCGCCTTGATCAAGGCGTTCGAGCAGAGGATGGAGGCGGCACATGCCTGAACGCCACGTCGCAGTATGCATGAAGGTCACCCCAAAACCCGAGGAAATTGAAGTCGATCGGGAAACTATGCTGATCCTGCGGGAAGGTGCCCGGTCTGAGATTAACCCTCCAGATATGAATGCGGTCGAACTCGCGCTGCAGCTCAAGGATCAGTCAGGGTGCAAGATCTCGATACTCTCGATGGGTCCTATGTTCTTTGATCCCTACCTGCGGGTGGCCCTGGCGATGGGTGCGGATGAACTATACCTGCTAAGTGATCGGGCTTTTGCCGGTGCGGATACCCTGGCGACCACCTATGTCCTGGCGCGCGCGATCGAAAAAATTGGGGATGTAGACCTGGTTATTTGCGGAGAGGAATCGAGCGACGGTGCAACCGGTCAGGTTCCACCTGGTCTGGCAGCCTGGCTCGGCTGGCCGGTGGTGAGTATGGCTGTTGCAGCATCGTTTGATGCCGATGGCGACCATGTGCGGATTGAACGCGAGGCACATGGCCGGTCGATCGTATCCGCACCGTTCCCCGCCGTGTTAGCGGTGAAGACTGCTTCGAATCAACCCCGTTTTATGGATTATGAACAAAAGCATTGGGCTTTCGAGGACGTCGAACCGGTTGTTTGGTGCGCACAAGATCTCAATGCGGATCCAGATCGGATCGGCTTGAAAGGCTCGCCGACGACCGTCTCCGGGCTGCGACAGGCTGGGACGCGTGCTCGCAAACGTGAGCACCTTGTCGGAGAACCGGCAGAAATCGCCCTCCAGCTCGTTGACCTACTGCAGTCCCAGCTCTTGCGGTAAGATACCTCCAACACCATCCAACTTTATCATCCTCCGATTACGGAATAAGTTATAGAGAACTGAACGCCATCCGAGATCTCAGGATGACGTAAGATTACACAGTTCAACAGGGGAGCTCCGTTGATTGGGTGAAATGAGAGAAACGAATGTTCCGATTGTCGAATTGGCTAATGCAGATCTCGAGCGGAAGGGTGAGTCTGTTTTTGCTGGCGGTGTTCGCAGCCTTTACGATCATTGTGCTGCCCGGACAAGCAGCTCGCGCCTCAGAGCGCACAGCCGGTGTTGGGTCCCCAGATAGTTCCTTCATTTATTCGACCGATGATCTTTACAGGATGGCTTCATCCTACGGCGAATCGGGGCGGCGGGATTATGTCGTTGAACGATTCACGTTTGATCTCATCTGGCCAGTCGTCTACACAGCCTTTCTGGTCACTTCTACCAGTTGGCTGATCAGGAAGGCGGGGTTAGGAGAGAGCCGCTGGGGGATGCTAAATCTACTGCCGCTGATCGGGGCTGGGCTGGATTATCTTGAAAATTGTCTTGCCGCGATCGTGATGACTCGCTTTCCCAATCCTACCTCGATCGTAGATACCCTCCTACCGGTGGCGACGTTGCTGAAATGGGTCGCCGTTGGCTTGAGCTTTCTTATTCTAGTAGTCGTTCTTTTTCTCTGGTTGTCCAGTTCGCTGCGAGCTAATAGAGGCACTAAAGGGGAGGGCACGGATCCATAGAGCATATTCACAGCCGGTAGACCCTGCTGAAGGAATCCTCCGGCGGTCGTTTGATGCCCATCTAGTCGTAGATTTTGCGAGAGGATTAGTCCGCCAGTTGCGGGATGGCAGCTAAATATCTAGCAGCAGTACGAAGTTTGGCAGTCCCATTTTCCCTACAGGCAAACTTGCAACCATGACAACTTGCTCACCTGACTTGACCAGGCCCGACCCGCGACAGGCCACGCGGACATGTTCGGTCATTTCCTCGACCGTGTTCGCCATGGGGATAAGGTGGGGGATCACCCCCCAGGCCAATGAGAGCCTTGCGTAGGTCTGAGGCTCAGGGGTGAAGGCCAGGGTCGGAACAAGCGGTCTTGCATTTGCCATAAGCCAGGCCGTTCGTCCGGAACGGGTGAATACGGCGATTGCGGCAACGTCGCGATCACCCGCCAGCTCACGAGCCGCGTGGGTTGTTGCGAGCGCATCATCACTGGTCTTTGCCTGCAGATCTGTGAAATCTCGCGTCCACTCCATCGCGTGCTCCTCGGCATCGAGGATGATACGCGACATGGTTTGGATGGCGGGAATCGGATACTTTCCGATCGCCGTTTCACCTGAGAGCATCAGCGCATCGCTGCCGTCGAAGACAGCGTTTGCCACATCGGATGCCTCTGCGCGGGTAGGGCGGGCATGTTCGATCATCGATTCAAGCATTTGCGTTGCCGTGATTACAAAACGCTGTTTGGCCAAAGCTTGACGGATAATGCTTTTTTGGAGAGAAGGCACTCGCTCAGGACCGACCTCAACGCCGAGATCGCCACGGGCGACCATTACACCATCAACTACATCGAGGATGGCTGTCAGGTTCTTGACGGCCTCAGGACGTTCAAGCTTGGCGATAATCAACGGCAGGTTCCGATCGGATATCCTCTGCTCGATCGCCTTCCGTAGCTGCAGTACATCCTCGGCCCTACGGACAAACGACAGCGCAACCGCATCGACGCCTTGCTCGAGCCCGAAGGATAGATCTTCGAGATCCTTATCGGTCAAAGAAGGCGCGGTCAATTCCACGCCGGGCAGGTTGATGCCCTTCCGGTTTCCGAGCATACCCCCGTGGACGATCGTGGTATTGATCTCCGTTCCCTTGCAAGCCTGCACCTCGAGCTCGAGTTGTCCATCATCGAGCATGATATGATCGCCAACCCGGACTTCATCCGGTAACATTGGATAATCAACGCTAACGCGTGATGGCGTCCCATCTATGCTTTCTGTCGTCAGGGTGAGGTTCTTCCCCTCGATGAGTTGGACCGCCTCGCCATTTTTAAGCAAACCTGTACGAATTTTTGGTCCTTGTAGATCCTGCAGGATGCCAAGTGGTTTTCCAAGTTCATGGCGAAGTGTCTTCAAGCGGTCGATGACGATGCGATGATCCGCGTGCGAGCCGTGTGAGAAGTTGAGACGGGCGACATCCATCCCGGCCCCGATCAGCTGCTGAAGGCAGTCCCGGTCGCTGCATCCTGGCCCGATAGTTGCGACAATTTTCGCCCGACGGGTCATAAGTATTTCAACTCCCGGCCTTTTCGCTCGAGGTCTTCCTGAAAATCAGGGTGGGCGATATCAATTAATGCCCGTGCGCGCTGTTTAATCGTCTTCCCGTAAAGATGGGCAATTCCATATTCGGTCGCCACGTAGTGGACATGGTTGCGAGTGGTCACCACACCCGCTCCCTGTTTGAGCATCGGTACGATGCGAGAAATCACACTTCCACCTCCTGGGGTGGCAGTGGAGGGAAGGGCGATAATTGGTTTGCCTCCCTCGCTTCGTGCAGCACCGTATACGAAATCCAATTGGCCACCAACCCCAGAGTACAATTTCGGACCGATACTATCAGCGCATACTTGACCGGTAAGATCGATCTCGATTGCGGAATTGATCGACACCATCTTATTATTCTGGGCAATTACGAAAGGATCGTTGACGTACTCGGTGGGGTGGAGTTCAACGATCGGGTTATCGTCAACGAAGTCGTAAAGCTCCTGTGAGCCCAGGATAAATCCAGCAACGATCTTACCGGGATGGAGGGTCTTACGCTCGTTGGTGATGACGCCCTCTTGAATTAGCCGCATCACACCGTCCGAGAAGAGCTCGGTGTGAACCCCCAGATCCTTCTTGTCACCGAGGTAATTAAGGACCGCATCCGGGATGGTACCGATGCCCATCTGCATGGTTGAACCATCCTCGATCAGACCGGCGATATTCTCGCCAATGCGCATGCTGAGCTCATTGGTCTGACCCATTGGTAGTTCGGCAAGGGCGTAATCTACCGGGACGGCGTAGTCGATCTTCGAGACATGGATGAAGGAATCTCCCAGTGTGCGCGGCATGCGCTCGTTCACTTCTGCGATCACGATCTGGGCCACTTGCGAGGGCGTCTTCGCCAATCCGGCTTCGATGCCCAAGCTGCAAAAACCGTGTTCGTCGGGTGGTGATACCTGGATCAAGACGGCATCCAGTGGAAGCAGGCCGTTCTTGAAGAGCAGTGGAACTTCGGACAGAAGTACCGGGGTAAAGTCTGCCCGGCCCTCGCTTACCGCCTGGCGGACATTTGCGCTGATGAAAAGGGTATTGATCCGCAGGTGGCCTTCCATCTCCGGATCAGCATGCGGGGCAGGTCCCACGGTGAGGACCTGAACGATCTCCACATTTTCGAGATTAGCGGCATTCGCAGTCAGTGCGCCCAGGAGCTTTTGCGGAACAGAGCAGTTCCCTGTCAGGAAGATGCGCATCCCCGATTCGATGGCCCCAACCGCCTCTTCGGCGGTCGTCAATCTCGACTCGAATTGTGAGAGCCAGGTCATTCTTCCTGCCCCTTGATCGCGACCAGTCGTGCCAGCTGGACGATCTTTCCGTCCGAGACATTGACCCCGGCTGCAAGCGCAGGAAGCGATGAAACTGCGCCTTCGACCCCCTGTTCGGCAATCGCTTCCAAATAGGGATATGAACCGAGAAAGAGCGCATGCGTGGCGGTTCGGCCGAGTACACCTGAGATGTTCGGCACGCAGTAGTGGATGACCCCCTCTTCTTCGTAGGTGGGTACGCCGTGGCTGGTTGGGCGGGAGGTTTCCACGCAGCCGCCCTGGTCGATGCTCATGTCGATGATCAGTGAGCGGGGTTTCATGGCGCGTACCATTTCGCGTGTCACGACGGACGGTGCACGTTGACCTGGAACGAGCACCGCGCCTACGAGCACATCAGCATAGCTGGATGCGCGTTGAATGTTGTACGGCATCGAAAGCATGGTGACGAGGGGGAACTGGGTGCTTTCTGAAAGCTGTCGTAACCGCCGCAAGTTGACATCCAGGATGGTGACATGGGCTCCAATACGCATGAATGCATCTGCCGCGCTGCTGCCGACGATGCCCGCTCCAATGATGACAACCTCAGCCGGCGGAACGCCCGTCGCACCTCCCAGGAGAATTCCCCGTCCACCCTGGTCGTTCTGCATCAGCCGGGCAGCAATTTGTGCAGCCATCCGTCCACCGATTTGGGAGAGCGGGGCAAGCACGGGTCGATAACCGTCCTCTTCTTCAATTTGCTCGTAAGCGATCGCCATGAGTTTATTTTCGAGCATCATGTCGATCTTGTCCTGCCTGGCAGCAGCCAGGTGGAGAAAACCTGCAAAGGTGGCTCCATGCCGGATTAGCAGCAGCTCCTCCCGTAGCGGGCGGGCGAACTTGAGAACGAGGTCTGCTCGACCGAAAGCTTCATCTGCTGTATACACGATGCTTGCCCCGGCCTGGGCGTAATCCTCGTCGCTGAAACCAGCGCCTTCTCCAGCTCCAGCTTCTACATAGACCGTATGGCCGAATTTGCTGAACAGATTTACCCCGGCTGGAGGTAAACCGACACGGAATTCGAACGGTCGACGTTCTCTGGGGATGCCAACATTCATTCCACCTACTCCTTGGATCGACTCTCGTCAGCTCTTGGTCTGTTATTCCACCAGAAGGTGTACCAGGATCGCTTTCTGGGCATGCATGCGGTTCTCAGCCTGTTGGAAGATGACGGAATGTGGACCATCAGCCACGGAGTCCGTGATTTCTTCACCACGATGGGCTGGCAGACAGTGCAGAACGATTACACCCGGATCTGCCCCTGCCAGCAGTTCGTCGTTTACTTGATACGGGGGAAAGATCTGCGAACGTTTCTTGGTCTCCTCCTCCTGGCCCATGCTGACCCAGGTATCGGTGTAGACGATCTGGGCATCCTTGATTGCCTGGTGTGGATCCGTGATGGCCTGGATCGTGCTTCCTGTCTTAGAGGCGAACACCTCGGCCTCGGTGACAATGTCGGGGGAGATCTGGTAGCCTTCAGGTGCAGAGATCGTGAAGTGCATGCCGAGCTTCGCACAGGCGAACATCAGAGAAACAGCGACATTGTTGCCATCTCCGAAAAAGGTCACGTGCAGGTCTTCTAATTTAATAAAGTGCTCGCGGATCGTGAGCACATCTGCCATTGCCTGACAGGGATGGTTGAAGTCACTAAGTCCGTTTATGACGGGCACTGAGGCGTATTTCGCCAGTTGGAGAATATGATCGTGCTCGAAGACGCGAGCCATGATAACGTCAACATAGCCAGATAGCACCCGGCTTACGTCGCCGATCGACTCACGTTTTCCGAGACCGATCTCGCTTGGCGAAAGGTAAAGTGCGTCTCCTCCAAGATGTCGCATAGCCATGTCGAACGATACCCGGGTTCGAAGGCTCGGTTTCTGGAAAACCATCGCCAGGACCTTGTTTGCCAACAGGGGTTTATTCCCGCCATGCTGCCAGGTGGTTTTCAGTTCGATTGCGAGATCTAGAAGGTGATTGAGTTCTTCGGTGCTCTTTTCGGTAATTGAGAGAAAATGCTGCATGCTGAACTCCTGGAGGGAGGTACAGGGTCGCCCGGGAGTATAGCACAGGCGGCGGTTTGGTTTGTTTAGAACTATGGTTCTGTGTCAGGATCCGTTGGCGGTTTCAAGAATGGATTGGGATCGGGCAGAGGAGGCCTGAGCCAGTACAGCCAGCCGCGAATCCTGCCCGGGGTGGGCTGGGTCCGGTCAATAGCCGCCAAAAGTAACGTGGTTATGATCAATCCCCCGCCAAGCCATTGCTGGATGCTGAGTTCTTCACCGAGGAGCAGATGGGCAAGGGCGACCGTAACCAGGAGCTCAGCCAGTCCGAAGAGTGAAGTCTGCACACCGCCAATACGCTTCACCCCTGCAAATAACGTTAATCTCGCAATAAAGGTTACAACGGTTAACCCGAGGAGTGGTCTGAGCGACGCTTCTGGAAAGTAACCTACCCGGGGAGTAAAGAGCAGGTAGGCAGGCACGACTACGGCGGTCATGGCAAGCAACGTGTAGAGCGTCACCGTGGGTGCAGGCGCTTCATAAAGCACGCGCTGATTGATGGGAATGTGCAGGGCATAAAGCAAGGCAGCAAGAAGAACGAAGATGACGCCGGTTGGATCAACAGCAGCCTGACTCGCCTGGGTGACGAGGTAGATGCCGGGAAGGCTAATCGCTAAGCGCAGTATGGTTAGCTGTGATGCCTGGCGGCCGTCGAGGTAGAGCAGAACGGCTACAAGGATCGGGTACAGGGAAAACAGGAGTTGGCTGATGCTGGCATCATTGCGAGCGAGCGCGGCATAGAAGAAGAGTGACCCCACGCCATTCAAGGCACCCGCCAGCAAGCAGCCGGCAAGGCCAACTGGATAAATTGCGAGATAGCTTCTCTTGAACAGTAGTACGACGATCAGGAGCAGTCCTGCGGCGCCCACCGTCCGCCCAGCGACCAGCGCAAGCGGGTTGAGACCGGCCAGTATCGCCTGTTTGCCAAAGATGGGTGTTATCCCGAGCATGATCGCAGAGATTAACGCATAGGGAACTCCGCGGTCCTTGAGCAAGTTCATGGCATATTCCCAATGCGCGGGTTAAGCATTTGTTCGATCTCGTCGATCAGTTCGTCACTCAGGTAATTCCCCTTTTGAATCAGGGATTCGATCTGACCGTCGAGAGCCTGGTATTCCTCTTTGGTGAGCTCCTTGGCGGTCACGACAATGACCGGAATGTCGCGTGTATGTTGACGTCGCTTGAATTGCTCGAGGAGCGCAAAGCCGTCCATTACAGGCATCATGAGATCAAGGACGATGAGATCCAGTGGGCGTTGGTCGGCGATAGCGAGTGCGTCTTCGGCCAGGCCGGCTTCATCGATCTGGAAGGAACCCTGCGCCTCCAGAACACGCCTGATGAGCCTTCGGGCATCGGGTTGATCATCGACGATCAAGACTCTTCGTAAGCGTTTCTGATCCAGTGAAGTCAAAGCCGCAAGCACGCCATCACGCGGACCTCGCGAAAGGTCAACCGGCTCGAGATCCACATCGATTCCCCAATCCGGTGCGAGCAGGTTGGCCTCAACTGGCATGGTATGCCCGGTGCAATTAAGGACGATTAAATCATCAGCTTTAAACTGGCTTTCTTTGGCAAGCTTGAGCAGACCAGCAACACCAGCGGCAGCCGCAGGCTCGACAGAAATTCCTTCGACTTTGGCCAGCAAGTGAAGCGCACGGAATGCCTGCTCGTCAGTGACAGATGTCATCGTGCCGCCGCCACCGGACAGCATACGCTCTCGCAGGAGCGTGTATGCCCGACCCGGATCACCGGTAGTAAGCGTGGTGATGTAGGTGCTTGGGTAATGGACTGGATCGGCAGTGTTTTTACCCTGCTTCCAGGCGTGCACCATGGGTGCGCATCCGGAAATCTGCACTACGCCTGCTGCGGGCAATCCCGTAATGAGTCCAAGCTCTAGAAGTTCCCTGAACCCCTTCAATACACCGATTGGTCCCAGGCCTCCGCTGACTGGTTGGATATACCAATCCGGTGCCTGCCAATCAAGCTGCTCGGCGATCTCAAAGGCGATCGTCTTCATCGATTCAACGGCTGTGATGCTACGAGCTCCTCGATCCAGATACACGCCCCGCTGAGCTGCGAACTGTGCAGCTAGAAGTTTAGCCTGATCATAGGTTCCTGTGACTTTCACGATTTCTGTGCCATAGATGGCGACTTCGTGCATCTTCTCTGCTGGCACAAGGCTCGTTAGGAATACCCACAGGCGGATGCCTGCCATGGCACAGGCGGCAGCAAAGGCGATGGCTACATTGCCGGTGGAGCAAACGACAGCCTCCCTGATGTTTGATTCGAGCAAGGCGGATACCGTCAGCGCAGCTTGCCGATCCTTAAAGGAACCGGTTGGCCCGACGCGTTCATCCTTGATAAA
Source organism: Anaerolineales bacterium (assembly GCA_034430615.1). Classification (GTDB taxonomy): domain Bacteria; phylum Chloroflexota; class Anaerolineae; order Anaerolineales; family E44-bin32; genus E44-bin32. The sequence goes on from DAOUEJ010000180.1 coordinate 33,842, forward strand.
CAACCGGTTCAGGCCAAGCATCTTTCCCAGGTTCTTGGCTTGATAGAGTGGTGTGCCTCCGGCATCTCGTGGCTGCTCAGCAAGTGAGAGAGGTAACAGCTCATGGTAGCGCCAGAGGTTGAAGGGGCGTTCGTGCAGGGATTCTTGCCATGAGCGGCGAACAGCCTGAAGGTCATAGCGGGCTTCGCGCCATTCCCCACCACAGGATGGGCAAGGCAGGTGCATGGGTTCGAACTCGGACTCGGCTTTGCAATCCAAGCAGGTCAGGATCACCGGGGACATTGGTTAACATTCACCATGCAAGGTGCTGTGGATCTCAGGATCCAGCTGAGGGTGGACGCGATCATGATTCGAACTAGCCCGGGATGTTCTTGAGATTCTTCAAATCAGCACTTAGTTTGGCGCGAATGGACTCCATGTGCTGGGGTATTGACCGTTTCCCCCGGTTGCCCAATTGGTAGATCAATTCTTCCAGCTGCGCCTGGTCCTCCTCGCCAATCACTTCTGAAAGGAATCCGAAGCAAGGGAGGAAGCGTTCCTGTATCTCCTGTTCGAAAGCGGCCAGAGCATCGAGCGCACCAGCTCCTGGAAGGGTGAGGTCGAGCAAGATAAGGTCTGGCTTCTGCCTGCTGAGCATGACAATCGCTTCCGGTGCGTCACCAGCGGTCGAGATGGTCAATCCCTGCGACTCGGCCAGTAACTCTTTAATACTGCTGATGATCGCATCCTGGTCTGAAACGACCAGCACTTGACGCAGACCGCGTTCGCGCTTGTAGGGGCTAAAACTCTCCACCAGGGCTTCGGGCTGCAGGGGCAGGGTTATAAAATCATCAACACCGAGCAGCATACCTGTCGCCGTATTGAGATCGAGGTCAGATAGAAGGATTTGCGAACTTTGTAATCCTGGCTCGCATTTCAGTGCCGCGATCAATTCAAAGGCTGCGAGGGGGTCTCGTAGAGCGTCGATGATTACACTGGCAGGTTTAACTTCCGATGCTGCGTCGAGGATGCTTTCGGGATTATCGAGCGTGTACAGGACGAATTCGGTCCCAGCCAGTGCGTCACGGTAGATGTCAATATGCGTGGGTGTATCATCCACCAGCAAGACCCGGACCGTCCTTGGTTCCGTGCGTGATTCGCCCGGATCGAAGGGCAGCGTGAAGGCGAAAGTGCTGCCTTCACCCGGGATGCTTTCGACCCAGATTGTGCCGCCATGAAGCTCGACAAGATGGCGGCTAATGGAGAGACCAAGCCCTGTACCCCCTGTTTTCCTGGTGGGGGAAGCATCAACCTGTGAGAAGGGTTCGAAAATCCTCTCCTGATCCACAAGTGCAATGCCTGGGCCGGTATCGAAAACAGCGATTACAACCTCCGAGCCACTACTCCTGTGAATCGTGCGAGCAGATACCCCGATGTGCCCTTGCTCCGTATACTTGCTTGCGTTGGATACCAGGTTCAGCAGCACTTGCCTGATGCGGATATTGTCCGCTTGCACCATGGGAAGATCATCGGGGATGTCGGTAATTAGTTCGATCGGTTTGTCCTTGACCAGACCGGTTGCTGTCGACATCACACCGTGGATGATTTCACCCAGGTCAACGTCGGTGAAAGCAAGTTCCATTTTCCCGGCCTCGATCTTGGAGAGATCGAGGATGTTGTTGATCAAGCCGAGCAGATGCTGGCCAGCATTGTAGATGGCGGTGAGATCTTCTTCCTGGTTCTCGGTAATGGGTCCATCGATCCCTTTCAGGATGACCCGCGAGAAGCCAATGATCGAATTAAGAGGTGTGCGAAGTTCGTGGCTCATGTTGGCCAGGAACTGACTCTTCAACCGGTCGGCTTCACGCATTTCAACAAGGGCTTGCTGGGTTAACTGGTTGGAGCGTGCATCCTGAAACGCGACAGCGAGTTCTTGAGCGACTGCAAGTGCTAACACGTGATCTTCCTCATTCCACCCGCTTCCATCTGCCTTGTCTTCCAACTCGATGACCCCAATCACCTGTTCGCCAACCCGAAGAGGTACGAGCAGGGCGTCGTGCGACAGCTGGTCGATCTCCTGCCCGGCATCCATCGGCCGGAGAATGGGTTGTGCCTCATCACCGAGGGTTTCGTAGCCATGGATCATGCCCCACGTCGCGCTGCGCGCGGGTGCCGAGGTCGCGTCGATCTCTTCAGGCGGGGTAGGGAGTGTTACGACCCACGGGCTGGACTCGGGCGGGGCTGTTTTCTCGAGGACCTGCAGCATGCCCCGGTATCCGAGCGCTTGACCGGTTGTGTCGGTCCGGAGAAGTGCCTGCATGAGCAGCGTCAGGTTCCGCCCGTTCTTGTCGAGGACATCAAGCTGTAAATACTCGATCGGCTCTTTCTGTTCCAGCCGGGAACTGAGTAACTCGCGTGACTCTTCCGAAAGTCCGATATCGAGAACCGGTTTTCCAAGTAATTCGTCAGCCGGAATGCCCAGCACACGTGTCGCTTCCGGGCTGCACCAGGTGAATTTGCCGTCTAGATCGAGCTCCCACAGCCAGCCTTCAGCACGCGGCGTTCGAGGGCCGGGCGACCGGTCCTTGGACAACCTGCTTGTGCCGGGGATACTCTCTGCCAGACCGGCAAAGAGTGTCTCAAGCCTGCGGCGAATACCCTCTTCTGAACTCATGTATGGTTCTTCCTAATTCCTCTGCCAACTCGCGGTACTGGGTAGTGGCCCGGCTGTTTGGAGCGTATTGGTTGATCGGCTTTCCGAAGACCGGGCTCTCACGCAAGCGGGTATCGGTTTCGATTTCGATATCAAAAGTAGCCTGGCTGAACGCGGTCCGGATCTGCTGAGCCAGGCTACGGTGGATGCGATTGCGCCGGTCAAGCATTGTGAGCAAGATGCGGTAGCGTAGCCGCGGGTTGTTACGTTCTCGGATCGTAAGGATCATGTTCAACATGTCACGCAGCGCGTGCGCTGAGAAATATTCTGGTTGAGTCGGAATGATTAAAAGATCGGCCGCAGCTAATGCGTTGTGAGTGAGCGTTCCCAACGTCGGAGGACAGTCGAGGATGACGGTGTCAACCTCGACGGATTTCAACGCTTGGCTGAGGATAAGTTCGTAATCTTCTCTCACGTGCAGATGCGATTCAGCCTGCTGCAAATCATGGTTCGACGGCACCAATTGCATACCTTCCTGGGCGGTAGCATATGCAACATGGGTCAGAGTATCCCCTCCCAGCAGCACGTCAGCCACTGTCCGATCCAGGGCCGGTGGGCGTAAGCCGAGCGAAATGGAGAGATTCGCGTGCGGATCGAGGTCGATCAACAGCACGCTCTTTCCGGACTCGGCGAGGGTAGCGCCAAGGGAGAGTGTAGTTGTGGTTTTTGCCACTCCCCCTTTGGCATTGGCGATGGCGATGATGTAGGGCATTAAGCTTGCTTATCCTCTTTGCTAGGGCCACTCGAGGGATTCTCCCCTCCGGTGCCGCCGTCCTTGCCAGCTTGCTCACCCTCTGTATCCTCTACACTCTGGTTGAAGAGTCGGATACGGCCGCGGCTGGCGCCAAACGCACGCCGCATCTCGGTAACTGCAGATCTCAGCATGCCTTCCATGTCTCCCTGGGCTCGTACCTCACTGGTTAGTTCCAGAACGGTTTGTTCACGCTGGGCACGGGCCAGAGTTTCCTCGAATAATCGGGCGTTTTGGATTGCGACCGCGAGTTGGTCTGCCAGGATTTGGAGGACGGAGAGATCGTCCTCGCCGAACGCATTGACCTGGTGGTGCTGCACATCCAGTGCTCCGATCACACGCTGGCCGACTTTGAGCGCTATACCCAGCTCTGACCGTGTCTGGGGGAGGAGCTCGTGGGGCCGATAGAATGGATCCGCCTGTACATCATTGGCCAGGTAATGCTCACCGGTCTCTGTGACCTGGCCGATGATCGATTGTGACCCGACCGCCAGCCGGTGGCGAGTCGATTTCATCGCCTCGCCTGCTTCGCCGGTTGCCTCGCTCACTTCGGCATAAGTACCTTCAGGATCGATCAGGAACACGGAGACATGCTCATAGCCAAAGCGATCGCGGATCAGATTAACTGTACGGCGAAGGAGGGTCCTAATATCGAGCAAGCCTGTCGCATCCCGGGCAACCTCGGCCGCCGTTTGCAGCTGGGTCGCTTTACGCTGGGCGTCCTCATACAAGCGCATTTGTTCAAGCGCGTTGGATACCTCCTCAGCGACCGCGTTCAGGATTACACGGTCATCCTCCGTCCATATACCGGGTCGCTCGGCGAGCAGATTGAGTTGGCCGACGATCTCACCCCGGACCTCGATCGGTGCATCGAGCGGATCTCCACCATCTACCAGCGCTGCCGGATAACGGGGCGCATTGAATTCGGCGAAGGTGGCTAATTTGTCCTCACCCAGGATCTCGAGTAGATCCTCCCAGGAGGCTGCTGTCTGTCGCCGGTAAAGGCGATCGAGTTGATCCAGGCTTTGCTGTGTCTCTTCAAATAGGCGTGCATTTTCAAGGGAAGCCGCGATCTGGCTTGCAATCAATTCAAGGATCTCGATCTGCTGCGCCACGAACGATTCGTGTTCTTGCCCTTCAATCGCGATGGCTCCCAATGGAACCCCGCGGCTGATCAGTGGGATGGCGATGGTTGTCGCGCTCGAGCTGGCTTCCGTGGTTTCTGCAAAGCGCTCGACACCACGGGCGGTCACCACGACAGGCACACGCAGTGTTACGGCTTGACCAAGTGGACCGCGATCGAAAGGCACGGGTATCCCGAGCGGTGCCGCATCGACGCCCTCACTGGCATGAGCGCTGCGGACTACAATCTCATTCGACTCTACCATGCCGATCGCAATCCGCTTGAACCCGAATGTTGTTTGTATAAGTCGGCTCGCTTCGGACAGGATGGAATCGTAGCCGATGTGCTGACTGAGCTGGGTATAGACCTGGATCACCTTCTGGTTGAGCCCGGAAAGCTCAGTCAGTTCCTCGATCAAGCGCGCGTTCTGGATGGCAACGGCGAGTTGGTCAGCCATTGTCTGCAGAACGATCACATCCTCGTCTTCGAAGGCGTTTGGATCCGTGCTCTGCACATCAAGCGCGCCGATAATCTCATCTCCGGACCAGAGTGGGAGCGCCAGCTCTGAACGGGTGGCTGGAAGTTCAGGATTGGCGAAGTGCACCTGGTCGGCTCCAACGTCAAGGGCGATCCGGGGTTTACCGGTCCCGGTCACATACCCGACGATACCGACCTTCCCGACTGCCAGTTCGTGGCCCCTGGCAACCATTCTCTTCCCGCCTTCGGAGGATGCTGCCCGCAGGATTGCGTTCTGCCGATCAGCATCGAGCAGGAAAACACCGGCGTGGTAAAAGCCGAATCGTGATGTGATCAAGTTCACAGTTTCGTTCAGCAGCGATTCGACATCGCGAATAGCGACAGCATCACGCGCCACTTCGGAGGCTGTACGGATTTGGCGGGTACGCTCTTCGACGCGCTGTTCTAGGGAACGATAGAGGGTCGAGAGTTCACCTGCCATGTGGTTGAAGGTTCGGGCGAGAGTCCCGATCTCGTCGTCACGTTCAGAACTTACCCGTGCGCTCATATCACCGAGGGCAAAACGTTCGGCGAGCTCGGACAAGGCAGAAAGCGGATTGATCGCCCGCCCAGTGAAAAAGGGCACGACTAGGCCAACAAGTGCAGTAACGCCGATAAGCAATGCGATCGTGAATGGTGCGAGATTGTTGACCTCAGCAAAGATGTCGGCCTGGGGGAGCTCCGCGACGATCCCCATTCCCCACGCTTCAATCCATTCATACGCGGCGAGGACCAGCACACCTTCCGAATCGCGGAACTCGACCGTACCGGAAGGCGCTATGGAGGCCTGGCTGAAAACCGGATGCTGCTGCATTGAAACTGCACTCGGAGCAACCGCATACCGGTCAAGCTGAATCAATACATCGGGAGCGAGCAAGGCATAGGTCCGACCGCGTTCGACGCGGTACACCCCTCGCCGCTCCCAGAAGATTTGCATGCTCTCGAACAGCGCTCCCAAACGAGTGCCGGTATTAATACCGACGAGTTCGGGCAGGTTCTCAATACCCGCTTCCATGCTGAGCGGAGCATGGGTCAGGAACGCAAGCTCGCCCGGTGCGACAATAGGATCATCAAAGATCGGGTGTGTGTGCAGGCTTGAGCTACTGTCCATCTCGAGGACTGGTGAAAGCTGGCCTTCCAGATTCGGGTTGGTCGAAGCCAGGATCATACCGTCCGAACCCCGCACGAGGACCAACTCGGTAAAGAGCGGTTCGCCCTGCCTCAATCGCAGATCCGCCATCTCAGTCCGCGCAGCATCGCGCGCAGCAAGGTAGCGGGCTGAGTTCTGCGGCAGCGTAAAGAGCTGCTGGCCAGCTTCGCGCAAGGCAGCACGCTGACTTCCCAGCTGCAATCGCTGTTCTCGCTCGCCAGTCCATTCCTCAAGAACGCCGATCTGGGCCTGGGCGGCTGAAAGCATCTGGCTGGTCGCCTGGTCTTCGAGCAATCCTCGCGAACGGAAGTAGGTCACCGCCGAGAGCACGAGCATTGGGATTAAAACCAGTGGAAGAATGGTGAGCGTAAGTCTCGATCCCAGGCTCAACCGCCGCTGCCAACCGCGCAGACCAGATACCCTGGAGGGGGCCGGATCAATTGTCTGGTTCATGACCCATCACCCCCCGAGTTGTCCTCGATCGGCCCCTGGGCACGCTTCCCGGACTCGCCGTTGCCCTTACCTAGCTCGAGCGTAGACCTGACGGCGTTAAGCGCTCGGCCTAATTCACGCGTGGTCGTTTCCATTATGGTCTTCATATCTGGTGATCGCCGGACCTTGCTCGTTACCTCATGGATCAGCCTCTCACGCCTGGCATTGCGCTGAACCTGATCGAGGAGTTGTGAGTTTTGTATGCCGGCCGCAATCTGGCTGGCAACGGTTGAGAGCAGGGCG
>DAOUEJ010000181.1:0-3289 GCA_034430615.1 Anaerolineales bacterium
GTATAGGTTGAGCGCTTCCATCGCATCATGTGCAAGATGGACTCGCACGCCGATCTTTTCCAGAGCTTCTTTGATGACCTTTGCGTAAGCCTTCTCATCATCAATGAGAAGTATGACGGGAGCTGCCATTGGGGACCTCTTCTTGTCATCGAATGATGGCGACACTTATTGATATCGTATTCTCCATGTTTCCGCCACACCCGTTTGATGGGTAATCTGTCCTAATTTTCAACCTGAGCGGTCGAAGCAACACCAGGTTCTACCATACATCATTCTGAAATGAGCCCGTTGATCACTATCATCGGGAATATCGCTGAAGGGCATTGCCTTCAAGGCTAAAGTTCGTGCAGCGGAAGTCATCTGCGCAGCAGGGAGGGTTCGTAATCATAAACCAGGAAACGCCAACCCGGATCGGGGAGGAACCATGCTTGAGAGGCGTTTACTGTGCAGTTGGACCACCCTGTTCATCCTGCTGGCGATCAGCAGCTGTGCCTTCACATACTAGGCAGATCTGAGTCAACAGACCAAAACAGTGAGCGCGTTTGCTGTGAACGGATTACGTTGATGCTATCGATGAGCTGCGATCGCTGCCGCTGAGCACGCGTTCGGCCACCCCAAACCATCAGAGACGTTTAAAATAACCTACGACCCCATGGACGACCGTGTCGGCTGGGATCCAGCCTTCAATGTCACGAACATGGGCTCGGTGCCTTATATATCGTACTACGTCACGGTCACCGACACGGATACGGCCATGGTCCAGGACCATACGGGCGACAACTTAGACCAGACCAGCGGTTATCCGATCCCAACGGCTATACCACAGCTCGAACCGGGCATGACTGGCTGGGCGAACGCGTAAAGCTTCCTGTACAGCCCTGCCGCCCACAGCATGCGGGCAACAATCAAGCACTGCACAGGGCCGGGCCTGGGCGGAACCAGCGTCACCAGGAATATTAATTTCACGCCTTGGTTCCTGGACTATCCGTAACCACCCGCTATTCCGACATGCAAACTGGCCAGGTGATGAAAAACGACTTCCCCGAAGCTTTACTTGAACTTAGATTGCGGGTGTGATCTACGGCGCATCCGGAGCATCCCAGACCTGAAGCATGGCGCGCACGGACCGCCGCATTTCAAGCGAGAAGCCGGCGCTGAATTTGCGCCGGTACATCCGCACCCCGACCGAATCCGGCCCTGATACCGTCCGGTGTTCACCCGCCCCCATCGGACTCTCGTACATTCGCTCGAAATCCTCCCCATTCAGACGCCGGTATCGATCCGGAAACACGATGAACTCGGCTTCGAAACGCCCTGTCTGTTCTCGTTTGCGTTCTTCCTCTGTTGGATAACCCATGCACAACATGCAGATCGGGACGGCATAAGGGGGGAGATCAAACATCTCGCGATGGATCTCATAGTTCTCCAGAATATCCCCGATATAGCACGACCCCAATCCCAACGACTCGGCTGCCAGGACTGCCGTCTGGGCTGCGATCAGAGCATCACAGCACGCAAGCAGCAGATCCCCTTCCTTCGGGCTGACGATCGTTGCACCCGACTCGACGCAGTGCTCCTCCACACCGGCATACTGGAAGTAATCAAACCAGCGCTGGTAGTCGGCCAGGAATACCAGAATTAATGGCGCCTGGGCGATAAACGGCTGATTGTCGCAAGTCTCTACCAACCGCTCCTTAATAGCTTGATCGCGAACTTCGAGAATCGAGTAAAGCATCATATTGCCGGCTGTTGGCGCACGTAGAGCCGCATCGATAATTAGAGTGCGAACCTCCGGCGGGATCAGACGGGGTTCATACGCCCGGGTGGATTTTCGTGTCATGATTGTTTCAATGACCGTGTTCATGGACGATAAGCTCCTGTGACTCGAAGTGTGAGACGATTCGTGCTACAGCATCGTGATTCTGCAAACATAGCATACGCTCAGCAGACCTCAAGGGAAAGCAGTGTGTTCAGCCGTCTGGGGCCTCGCTGTTGTATTCAGCGACAGGAGAGTTCTATCGTGAGGCAACACGCAGTCGTACGATCAGGACCGAGTGAAAGGCAACCGTAAAGTGCGGCCCACGGGTTACGCGCTATGCTGGAGTAGATCGAGTGTTACCTCAGGGAGGTTCCTTTTTGCGCGAATGGGTCGGGCAGGTTGTGTCGAAGGTCCTCATCGAGCGGCGACTCGCCCGCGGCAGTATGGCCGAGGTCTACCTCGGTCGTCATATGACTCTCAATCAACCGATGGTGGTCAAGATCCTCTTTTCGCATCTCTCCGAAGATCGCGAGTTCTTGATAAGGTTTCGCACGGAAGCCCAGGCTGTTGCAACACTCCACCATCCGAACATCGTGCGTGTCTTCGATTTCGACAGCCTCGACGGACGGCCCTACATCATCATGGAGCTGATCGAGGGCATCTCGCTCGAAACCTACCTGGCGAGCTTGCCAGCTGTCGGCCGGCGTATGCCCTATGCCTCCACTGTGCACATCATACGCAAGTTGTCAGAGGCGCTCGACTACGCCCACGCTGAGGGCGTGCTGCATCGAGACATCAAGCCGGCCAATGTTATGCTGCGCAACGGTGGGTCGAAGATCATGCCCGGAGAACCGCTGCCCACCGGTGTCGAGCCAGTCCTGACCGATTTCGGCCTGGCACGCCTTACGTTCACCCCCGAGCACACTGCCCCCGGCACCGTCATGGGTACCCCGGCCTACATGAGCCCGGAGCAGGTCGAGGGCGGTTCGGTCGACGAACGTTCGGATGTCTACGCGCTCGGCGTCCTGGCTTACGAAATGTTGGCTGGCAAACGTCCGTTTGTATCCGAGGACGAGTCGGCTGCTTCCATCATGTACATGCAGGTTCACACCCCACCCCCACCGCTGGGAGGCGCCGGGCAAGCGCTGCAGACGGTCGTCGGGCGGGCGCTGTCGAAAAAACCAGAACAGCGCTACCCACACGCCGGCCTGCTGGCCTCGGAGCTGGAGACTGCGATCCAGCGCGATTCTGCACCTCTTCCCTGGTATGCACGCTTCCGGGTACCGGCTCGCATCTGGGCCTCCGGCCTGGCGCTACTAATGCTCACGACCGGGATTCTGCTCGGCCTGCGAGGCGACCATATCGCCGGCGTAGAACCCGACAATGAACCGCTCGAGACTGTGGCTGCTGTCCAACCGCAAGCCCCCGCACCGATCAGCGAGCCCACACCAACACCTACCTCGCTCCCTACCCCAACCCCCTTCCCGACCTTGGCCAGCGATCCGCGAGAGATCCTCGACCGCGCCCATC
>DAOUEJ010000182.1:0-2436 GCA_034430615.1 Anaerolineales bacterium
GGTGCTGATCTGGCACCTGAAGCCCTTCATGAACTGGAATCAGTGGAACATGTGGCGTAGTTCTATCGTGAAATCCTGTTGCGGATGTCTGGTAAATTCTCGACTGCTTTGCACATCACAATAGCGAGAACCAGGACAATATCGCGTTGTCCCTCTTCTATCGGTCAGTCCCCAGAAAGCGCCTTCACAATCTCTTCCTTTGTTCGGTACCTATCGCACCTGGCTCTAAACTCCTCACGGCTGAGCGTTCGATAGCCGCGCAACGTGATCTCAGCAAACTCATCGACGAGAAGGATATACTTCGCATATGTAAGGATTTCGGGATCTATACTTTCCCAGACCGCCGGCTGACCTTGACCGCTTCTCCCGTTCTTCGGTCGCCATCTGGGAGCACTGGCGTACCAGGCACGGAGCTTGGCTCCGCGTACGCCGAGTGTGCACCACAGCGTGGTCGTACGTTTCGTCGTGTCTTTGTAGATAGGTACTGATACACGGGTATCCTTGTCGAGATCAGGATCCTCAGTATAGCTTTGCAGCCACTCGAGAGCCGCATCCATGCACTCGGCGGCGCCTCCTGATATGTCATCGAGCTCCCCGTCCAGCAGCTCAGGCCGCATCCCGATATCCTCGCAGGACACAAGGTGGAAACCGTAAAACAGATTCCGCATGTATTCGAGTTCCTTGAATAGGGGCACATCGCGATATCCACCCTCCCTTCTGCCGGTCAGGCGCTCAGCTACAGACGGTGGGATCGTTGCTTCGAGGAAGGTCTGAAGAAAGGCGTACGATCTTCCCGTACGCAGGTAGTAGGTCGGATTGGGCTCCAGTCGCAGGCGCAGAGCGATAATTGGAGGAGGTGGTTCATCTGGTACCGATTCGCTAGTCTCGATTCCGAGCTGGCGGACGTGGGTCTCACGGCGCTTGGTTACCAGGGCTTTGAAAGCTTGTAGCATCCGCTCCTTGTATTGCTTGGTGAGCAGCAGCTTGTCGCATTCCTTCCCCCGTGCGGGAAGCAAAAATGTCTCAAGTGCGTATACCTGATAATCATACCAGCCGCTTTTTGTCCCTGGAGTGAGGTCGACCCGGCCGTCCCGGATCGCCTTCACGAACTCCTTCATTAGGTCGGCACCGACCGGCAATCCGTCGGGAAAAAGGCCGTTAATCAGCTCGACCTCCCGGGAAGTGGAATAGGGAACGAAGTGAAATGTTTCGTTGCTGAGCTCAGCGACTTTCTTCATCTTTGCCACCTTCCCGACTAAATCGGCGAAGGAGTACGCGTTAAAGGGATTCGTCAACCGCGCGTAAAAGGCGAGAATTCTTTGATATTGCTCGAAGAGATCCGGTCTTTTTTCAAAGATCCGGGCGAATTCAACAGGAACTTTGGAGTCTGCGGGCCAGGCTCGCTGGAAATAGCGGAGCATACGAAAAGTCCGTTCGAGTTCTTCGGACCAGGTGTAGAATCCGATCGGTTTGGATTCGATTTCGTTACTATTGAACCTATCGATGAATACCTCGGCCTGCTTCGGTCTAGATGATTGCCTGGTTGCGGCGAAGTCTTCAATGCCGAGTTCAAGCCCACCCCAGACCCAGGCATACGCCTCACTGCTGGGATCGAGCTCTTCGAGTATCACCAACAGCAACGCCGAGGTGTCGTTGAATCCTCTCATCTTTCCGAAACTCATAGCCGCATCGAGCTCGGCGTAAAGACCGTCATCGAACTGCTTGGCCTTGCCGTCCAGCATGTTGATCGAAGGCAGCAGGACCAAACGATTGGCTGCAAGCGCCTTGGCGGCAACGACGTAGCTGGGATAAAGCTCGAGGAGGTAGTCCTCCTCACCATCACGAGCACCGGGTACATCCAGACCAATCACCGCAGCCGAGGCATTGAGCTCCCAAATATCTCCGTACCAGTCTTCAACGGGGCGTGAATCCACGAGTTCCGGTTCGAATTCCGGATGCTTGTCGTTCAGATTATCATCCTCGAGAAGGTTAACCTCATCAGCCCTGTCCTTCACCTCCTCAACTTCAACAGTATAAGTTTCGCAGCCGATCGATAAAGAAAAAACCGATAATACAAGAATCTTCGCCGCTACAATTATTCTGGTATTCATAGCCTACCTCCTTCTCGAATTATATTGGATCGGATTTACTATCGCCATGGTGTGTAAGGCTTGAGATAAAAGAATCCATATAATACAACCGACAAATGGAGGCGCACTGTCGTTAGGCGACCCGGGAGATCAATTGATATGTCTCGATACGCGGCTGGAAGAAGATTCGGAACTGCTCACCGTGAAATAGAAATTGCATAGTGTCTGGAGCTGTCGGTTTTTTTACACAAATTTGAGAGGCCCAAGGTGTTATAATCAAAAAGGAGGCGGTCGCCGATTCGACGCCTCTCTATGTGGGCTTGCCGCCCGAGTAGCCCCTAGGGGA
>DAOUEJ010000183.1:0-8708 GCA_034430615.1 Anaerolineales bacterium
CCGCTTACATTAATATCCAGCCGCGCCGCTGAGCCTGATGCCTCAATGGTCCCGGCGCCGCTTAGGCGTACTGTGAGCGAATCAACTTCGATCTGGTCCAGCTTGACATCCCCCAGGCCTGATAAGCTCAACTCCGAGATATCTTCCATCTGCAAGGTAAACGTGATGGGCTTCGTTGGGCGAATAATGTTTTCCCAGCGTTCGGTATCGAATCGGATCGAGAGCGTGCCTCCCTCAACCTCGGTCACGATGCGGGGCAGGATGTTATCCTCCGCCTCGACCACAAGCGTGGTTTCGGTACCCTGGGCGATGATCAGGTTCCCAATGCCTTTAAACACAACGCTCTTCACCGGGCCAATCTCCCGGCTTTCGCGTATCAGGTTCCCGGATCCTTCTTCATAATGCAGGGTAAAGGAACATGCGCTTAGTACGATGCTTGCCAGCAAACTAATGACTGCGATTGTTCTCATGACACTCTCTCTAATGGGTGGATGGCATTCCAGGATCGATACACTTGCTTAAGCTACTGTACGCAACAATCAGACACAGGGTTGCGCTATATTCTATGGTTCGAAGCAACAAAGATATGGAAGGATGGATTGCAGCGCAGGTACTCGGCTTCCGATGGTCTAGACATACACATAAGATTGCGAGTATAGTGAATCATGAGAACAGTAAGATGAATTCAAAGCCATACGAAGCTGCACAGGAGTACCTGCTTTCTCTGCGTGAAACCCTAATCGATGAGGTCATGAAAGTATTTGGGGCATCACGCACGAGCCTGCCCGGGCGCGCGGTTGCCGCATTGGTCAAGCCTGCCGCAAGGCGGCTGGCAGAACTTGCGGCAGAATTTGAGGATCGGGTCCAGGCCTATGGCTTACCGGTAGCCAGCCAGTGGATCTTACCTCGCTTCATCCGGTCAATTGATGTCGCCGGGCAGGAATCGATCCCCACGGAAGGCCCGCTGCTGGTCGCCGCAAATCACCCCGGCATGATCGATGGCTTGATCATTGCCGCCCAAATTCCACGCCCAGATCTCAAGATCGTCCTGGCCGACTTGCCTTTCTTTACCAGCCTGCACGTGTTGAAGGAAAGGCTAATCTACGTCTCGCGCGACACCTACCAGCGGCTTACACCCGTGCGAGCAGCCATCCGCCACCTGCGCTCGGGGGGCGCGGTGCTGCTCTTCCCTGGTGGGACGATCGAGCCAGATCCAGCTGTCCTCCCCGGCATGGATCGCGCCGTCGAACGCTGGTCCAATTCGGTCAACATCATCCTGCGTCGTGTCCCCGAGACCCGGGTCTCGGTGGGCATCCTGAGCGGGGTGATCGCCCAAGCCAACCTGCGCAACCCGATTACGCGCCTGCGCCGCAGCCGCAAAGATCGCCAGCGGATTGCCGAGATCCTGCAGGCAGTGCAGCACCTGATCACACCTCGCAGCATCGCGATCATCCCCCGGCTTCGTTTCCACACTCCGATTTCGTTTGACGATCAGGGCGAACGATCGATGGATTCGATGCCGATCGAAGCGATCAGGAAGGCAGCCCGCATCCTGCTTGACCCACTCCTGAATCCGGATAGAGAAAACGAAACCTCGGACCAGGTTGTAAGCTGAGCAAGCCAAGCCACCCTGGGTGCCCGCCGATCCCAATAGATTCGCGTCAAGGGAATGGCCCTTTCTGCGCGTCAGGGGTGACAGCAGCACACTCAATTACATCTGTGGGAGAAACCACACGCACGATGTTCCGCACATTATCGACAGGATCAGACTTGCCCGGAGGGGTTGGATAAAAGGAGAAAGCAGTGGTAATAGTGTTTGCCTCATGTACAATCGAAACATGCCACCATATCCCGCTCACCAGCCTCCAGGGAGAGTAAGGAATGTCTGATCCATCCGATTTCGAGGTCATCCAATCACAGCAGCTTAGCGAGCTTGCCAGCAAGGCAACTCTCTATCGTCACAAGCCGACCGGCGCTGAACTCCTTTCGCTTGAAAACGAGGACGAGAACAAGGTATTTGGCGTCGCGTTCCGGACGGTGCCAACCGATTCGACCGGCGTGGCACACATCCTCGAACATGCCGTGCTGGCTGGTTCCGAGAAATATCCGGTCAAAGAACCTTTTATCGAGCTGGTGAAAGGGTCTTTGGCGAGTTTGGTTAATGCCTTCACGTTTGAAGATAAAACCGTGTATCCCGTCGCAAGTCAGAATCTGCAGGATTTTTACAATCTGATCGACGTCTACCTCGACGCAGTCTTCCACCCGCTGCTTCAGCGAAGCACCTTTGATCGCGAGGGCTGGCATTACACGCTCGAGCTGCCCGATGGCCAGCTTGGGATCAAAGGTGTTGTTTTCAACGAAATGAAAGGGCAGATTTCAAACCCGGATTACGTGCTCTATAAAGATGTCATCGCCACCCTTTTCCCTGATACACCCTATGCCTATCAATCAGGCGGCCACCCGGCTGCAATTCCGGATCTGACCTATGAGGCCTTTACGCGCTTCTATCAGGTCAACTATCACCCGACGAACGCACGTTTCTTTTTCTACGGTGATGACCCGCCGCTGAAGCGGTTCGACCTCTTGCGTCCATATCTTGAAGGGGTAAAGCCCGGAGTCCTTTCACCCCAGGTCGAACCGCAAGCCTCCTTCGACGCTCCGATCACCGTCACCAGGCCATACCCGGCCGCAAGCGAGAAGCCCGAGGACCAGAAGCACGCCCTTTCGATCGGCTGGCTGCTGCCGGTTAACGACGACCCGCTGACAGCGCTTGCCAGCAGTATGCTGGCCCACATTCTGATGGGAACGCCTGCCTCCCCCCTTCGCAAGGTGTTGATCGAATCAGGCATGGGCGAGGATGTATTCGGCAGCGGTGTCGACGATGATATGGGCCTGTTTGATATGCTCCGCCAGCTTTACTTCAACGCCGGCTTAAAAGGTGTGGAGGGCGCGAATGTCGAAGTGGTGGAGAAACTCATACTCGACACACTCCAGAGCCTGGCCGATTCCGGGCTCGATGAAGAGACGGTGCGCGCTTCGGTAAACACTGTTGAATTCCAACTGCGTGAAAACAACTTCGGCCGCCTGCCGCGCGGCCTGGTTCTCTTCATCCGCGCTCTAAGCACATGGAAGTACGGCGGTGATCCCTTCAACCCCCTGCGCTTCTCTGAGCCGCTGAGCGCGATCAAGGAGAAACTTGATACCGAGCCACGCTTCTTCGAAAAGATGCTGGCCAAACACATTCTTGAGAACCCTCACCGGGTCACGCTCCACATGAAGCCCGATCCAGCGTTCCAGGAGAAGCTCGAACAGGCGGAACGATCCCGCCTCGAGCAAGTTTCGGTGGGTCTTTCACAAGTGGAGCGCGAGCGGGTCTTTGAGAATACGCGCGAGATTCAACGCATCCAGGAGACGCCTGATCGGCCCGAGGACCTTTCCAGGCTGCCCATGCTTTCCATCGACGATCTCGAGAAGCGGACCAGGACCCTGCCGATCGAGATCATAGAAGCCCGGGATGGCCCTATCTGGATCCACCCGCTGCCGACAAACGGCATCGTCTACGTCGATCTTGGTTTCGATCTGCACACGCTCCCGGCGCACTTGCTGGCATACCTTCCCGTCTATGGTCGGGCGTTGATTGAGATGGGCACACAACAGCGGGGTTATGTGGAATTCTCCCAACGCATCGGCAACCACACCGGTGGAATCGAACCCACCACATTTATCTCCAGCCATCTTCGGAGTGATGAATCGCAGCCATGGCTCTTCCTGCGCGGAAAAGCGATGGTGGACCAGAGTGAAGCTTTGTTCGACATCACTCGCGAGCTGCTACTTGAACCCAGGTTCGAACAACAAGAACGGTTCCGACAGATTGTTTTGGAAGAGAAGGCGCGTATGGAAGCCGACCTGCTGCCTGCTGGCCACCAGGTGGTGAACCGCCGCATTCGATCCGGGTTCGACGAGGCCGGCTGGGCAGACGAGCAAATCAATGGTCTCGACTCACTCTTCTTCTTTCGCAGGTTGATAAAACGCATTGAGGAGGACTGGCCTTTGGTTGTCGCCGATCTGCAGGAGATTCATGGCCTGCTCATCAGGCGTCCCTCAGCGCTCTTCAACCTTACCTTCACCGAAAGCGACTGGCCAAACATCGAACCTCATGTCAGGGCACTACGCGCTCAACTGCCGGAGGCTACCAGCCAACGCGAGCAATGGAAGCTCGAATTCGAGCTTCGCAACCAGGGATTGAGCATACCAGCCCAGGTTAACTATGTGGGCAAAGGGATTGGATCGTCTGCCTTATCTGCGGCCAATCAAGGACAGATGTTGATCGCCAGCCGGCTGCTGAACACCACATGGCTCTGGGAAAGTATCCGGCTACAAGGCGGCGCCTACGGAGCATGGTGCTTGTTCGATCCACTATCGAAATACGTCGGCCTCGTCTCGTACCGGGATCCACAGGTATTGGGGACACTGCACGCTTTCGATGCATGCACTGAATACCTGCGTAAGCTGCAGCTTGATCAAGTCGAGCTCACGAAGAGCATCATCGGTGCTATCGGCAATATGGATGCCTACTTGCTCCCGGACGCGAAGGGTTTCAGCTCCATGACTCGCCGGCTCACCGGTCTCACGGATGATGTCCGCCAGGAGTGGCGCGACCAGGTACTTTCAACGAGCAATGCAGACCTGCAGGCTCTGGGTGATGTGTTCGATGAGGTTGCTAAGAATGGCCGGATCGTCGTCCTCGGCTCACAGAACGCACTCGAGAGTGCGCTTGGAGACCAGAGACCGGGCTGGATGGAGATCACTCCAGTGCTTTAAGTGCGCGGACAGCAGTTCCTTTATGATCACCCGTGCGCTGATTGAAGAGAGCCGGCTTGTCGCCGGCACTCGCTACAGTCGGATTAGGTTTCATTGGAGAACCAGCCGGGATCTCAGGATTTATCGAGCAAATCAAGTGAGGCCAGCGTGTCGTGCAGGATGCGGATGACAACCGCAACGAATACGGCCCCAAACAAGAAAACCAGGAATACAACCAGCCCCATATAATCAATCGGCAAGTCCAGAACCAGGAGGAGCGGTGAAAGGATGTAACACACCAGGAAGACGATGATCAAATTAGTCATGATCCCCCAGCGGGTGCGGATCACGCCACCAAGCATCGCCCGCCGCAAGCGAAGGGCAAGCACAACATTGATTACCATCACGACAATCGCAGCGAAACTCAAAGCAACAGATACCCAGAGCATCGATCCCCTCCTTACCCTTCCCGATGAAAAAGTGCGGCCCTCATCCTGCGCGCCATTTCCTTCGCATTCCTGCTATCGATGAACAGACGGGTGATCTCCTCCGCCCGTTCGATCGCCGCTGACAACTCGTCGCGTGAGCCATCCGAGCTTTCCAGGAGCTCGATGACCTTCCCAGCATGGTCACCCAGGACATCCTGCGCAATCTGGACCAGAACCTGTATGTCCTCTGACCCTGAAACTCTGCCGGAAGTGCCGCCTTCAGAAATTTCACCCAGCCGCTGGACAGCCTCATCCAGCGCCATAGTTAGCAGTGGTAAGTTTAACTGACGTTCACACAATACCGCCAGGAAGCTGTCCTTGAGCGTACGCATCAGCACACGACCTTGCTGGAAAACAAGGTCGATCTCGAGCGTGCTGCTCCGGCGAAGTGAACGCAGCCCGCTCAGAGTCCGGGCAAGAGACCGGACTGGCGTGGAAGGGTCAATCTGTTCCGCCCCGCTCCGGCTAACTGCGGCAAGTACGGCGCCTTCCGCATCACCGAGGAATGTGGCACGCACACCGGGCAAGGTCGTCAATTCATGCAGGACAAGCTCCATTGTTTGTGAGTTCATGGCTTGCGCCTGAGATCTTGAAGCTTGGAGATTACATGGGTCGGGGATATGCCGCTGTCGAGGATCAGTCCCAGGAACGCATCAGGCTGCCGTAGGAGAAGCATCGGATGGTTGGCACTCCCAAAGGCGACTGTGCTGTACTGCAAAGCACCCAGTCCAAGCACCTGACCGAGCTGCCCCCCAGCCGCACCCAGAAATGCCGCCATTGCGGCATCCTGCTCGGCATCGACTTCTCCAGCCTTCCCAAGAATTGTGCCCTCCAGCGCTACCCGCAGGACTCCCTTCACCCCCGGGAGTTCGAGATAAGGCTGTAAGGGATTGCTGCTGGATTGGGGCCGGGGTGCATGGCCGGGAGGACCGGCCTGCGTACTTCCGAAGAGGGCGTCCCAACCTTCATTGATAGAGTCGTCGCTCAAGGATTCCTCGCTTCGATCCTAGTTTAACAAACTTTATTGTATGGTAACCCACCGGCCGGCTCCAAGCGATGGTGCTTCACCCAGCTTTAGTAAGCTTATTCTTCATGGCCTTTCCGAGGCGGAAGATCCCTTCATTGATCATTTCTTCCGAGGCGTTCGAGAAATTGAGGCGCATGAAATGTTCTCCGCCTTGCTCTCCCGGGTAGAAGGCGAAGCCGGGTACGTAGGCTACTTTGGCCTCTACGGCATCCTCCAGGAAATCGCGTGTATTGATTTGTTCCGGTGTCCGCGCCCAGAGGAACAGACCCCCTGCAGGACATGTGTAACGAGACTCCTCCGGCCAGTGCTCATCGATGGCATCCACCATTGCGTCCCGCCGGTTCTTGTAGACTGTTCGAAGTTTCTTGACATGCTGTTTTAGGAATCCGCGCTGGCAGATGTCATCGGTAACCATTTGGACAAGGGTGCCGGTGTGCAAATCAGCGCCCTGTTTGGCCTGGACCAGCTTGGCAATAAGTGGCTTTGGAGCGACGACCCAGGCCAGGCGGATCCCCGGGGCAAGGGTTTTGGAAAACGTGCTCATGTAGATCGTGCGCTCGGGAGCCATGCGGAAAATGGGCGTGATGTCATCACCCTCGAAGCGCAATTCGCCGTAGGGATCATCCTCAATCAGGACAAGGTCGTATTCACGGGCGATCTCCACCAGGCGTTCCCGGCGATCGAGCGGCAGGGTCGTGCCGGCAGGGTTGTGGAAATTGGGCAGCACATACACCATGCGCGGCCGGTGGCCGTTCTTCAGGATCGGCACGATCTCCTCCACGACCATTCCGTCATCATCGAGGGGCACGGTGTAGAAATGCCCCTCGTAGGCGTTCCAGGCCTGGAGCGCCCCTAGATAGGTCGGCCGACTGCAAACGATGCAGTCATCGCGGTCGATGAACAATTTCCCGAGCAGATCCAACCCTTGTTGCGAACCAGACACCATGAGGATGTTATCGGCTTCGACCTGGATGCCATATTTCGACATTACTTCCGCCAGATAGCCCTTTAGTGGAGGAAATCCTTCGGTCGGGCTGTATTGGAGCGCAATCTGCCCGGCGGTCTGGAGGATGTAATGGCAGGCCTCATCAAACTCACGCAGCGGGAAGAGCTCAGGTGCAGGCAGGCCGCCGGCGAAGGAGATGATGTTCGGCTGGGTGGTGAGTTTGAGCAGCTCCCGGATGACAGAGCTCTTCATCCGCTGGGTGCGATGGGCTAGACGCGAGTCCCAATCGAAATTTCCGATGCGGTTGGCATTTGCCTCAGACATCATGCAAGCCTCCGAGTAGGGTCATCCCTATTCTGCGCATGGATCTTCCTATATGCAACTGGCCAAAGGTCTTGTTTGGTTTGACTTCTTTCCTATGTGGTCGATTCTGATAGGGTGGGGTTGCATCAACAAGCCGGGGCGAAGCGATGAGCAAACCCTGGAGTTTAACATCGCGCTGGATGCTCCAGGAAGCAAATCATCAACCAACATCATGGCGGTTGCAGCATCATGGGGGCACCTCTCCTCTTAATGTCATTCCGAGGAGCGATGCGACGAGGAATACTCGGGGCATCTCATACGAAGTCCGGTCTCATGAGGAACTGGCATCTTGCTCTTCTTGCATTATGGGGATCCCTACCCAGTGGGCTCAGGAAGGTACGATGAAAAAGGACGACCAGCAGAGATGAGTCTCCACGCTCAACCAGCCCCACCCAAAGTGCCTCCTCGAGCGCAGCGAGAGGTCCCCGAGATGGCACACTAAGATACAAGGCTCATAAATCGAATGCAGCTCACTTCTGCATTTCACGGGGATCCCTCGCACTACATGCTCGGGATTAAAAAGAAAAGTCCCTTGGCAATGGCTTACTCTCCCAGGCCGTTACCAGCCAAGTACCATCAGCGCTGACGGGCTTAACTACTGGGTTCGAGATGGGACCAGGTGTTTCCCCGCCGCCTAAATCACCAAGGGACAATTCAACAAAGATAAGTTGTTAATATTACCGAATAGCTTCGGAAGAGCGTCAAGTTCTCCGCATCACAGGTTAAGCCCTCGGCCATTAGTACGGCTCAGCTAAACACATTGCTGCGCTTACACCTGCCGCCTATCAAGCAGATAGTCTCTCTGCGGCCTTACTCCCTTAACGGGATGAGGGATCTAATCTTGGGGCGAGTTTCCCACTTAGATGCCTTCAGCGGTTATCTCTGCCAGACGTGGCTACCCAGCGATGCCGTTGGCACGACAACTGGCACACCAGAGGTCTGTCCACCCCGGTCCTCTCGTACTAGGGGCAGCTCCCCTCAAATCCCTTACGCCCACAGCGGATAGAGACCGACCTGTCTCACGACGGTCTGAACCCAGCTCACGTACCGCTTTAATGGGCGAACAGCCCAACCCTTGGGACCT
>DAOUEJ010000184.1:0-1656 GCA_034430615.1 Anaerolineales bacterium
GATGTACTTCTGGTTTGTGAAGTAGATCTCGAAAGCGTCAAAAGGATAAGTAACGATCCGGTAAAAGCCCTTCTTGAATAGATCAGTGAGCATCTTGAGTATAGTGGTCTTGCCAACTCCATTCGGGCCATGAATGATAGTAATATTCTCGTCCACGTTGAGCTTGATATCGTGTCGAAACATCCCAAATAACCCTGTGATTACTATTCTTTCGATCCGTAAGTTGGTCATTTCCATCACCTCGTGAAGTTCATGATACAATTCTTGCCTGTCTTCTGCATAACATAATTATTATGTAGCAACTGTCTAATCATGCACATCTAGATATTGCACCCCTGTCCACCACCCGGCGCAGCTTCTCCCGCACCTCCGGAGAGTCCCCGTAGTGGATCGCTTCGATCAGGAGGTCCCGCAGCTCGTGACCCTGAAAGACCTTGCCCAATACATCGAAGACTCTGCCTTGAAGGTCCTCCCGCTCGATCTCCAGCTTGGACAGCAGGCGCTCGAACACATCCCCTTCCCGGGTCTCAAAGGCCACCAGGTTCCAGAGGTGACAGACCTCGGTCTGACCGATGCGGTGGATGCGTCCGAAACGCTGCTCCAGGCGGTTGGGGTTCCACGGCAGGTCGTAGTTGATCATGAGATGGTCCCGCTGGAGGTTGATGCCCTCACCGGCTGCGTCGGTGGCCACCAGGATCTGCACCTCCTTGTCCTGTTTGAAGGATTCCTCAGACTTCTTGCGCTGCTCCCGACCCAGAGCACCGTGGATCGTCACTACGGCCCGAGGATCGCCCAGCAGGGTAAAGATGCGGGAAGCCAGATAGTTGAGGGTGTCCCGATGCTCGGTGAAGATCACCAGCTTGCGCCGAGCGCCGCCGGCATCGAACATCTCCCGGTTCTCCTGGAGAAGCTTGGACAGCTCCTCCCACTTGCGGTCCTTTACCTTCCGTACCACCTCCTTGGCCAGGACCTCCAGGTGCTGAAGGATGCGGATTTCTGCACGCAGCTCTTCGATGGTCTGGGAGGCGGTGGCCTTATCGAGGATCTCCTCCTCGATCTGTTCCACCTCCGCATCGGGAGCATCGTCCAGGTCATCCAGCTCATCGAGGGTGAAGTAATCCGATTCGTCGGCTACCTTGCCGCCGCGCCTGAGAAGCTCCTCTTCCCGCAGGCGCTTCTCTAGGCGCCCCCGGCGGCGCACCAGGGACTGATAGATCGCCTCCGGCGAGGAGGCCAGGCGCCGCTGTAGGATGGTCAGGGCGAAGCCGACGTTTCCCTTGCGGCCCTCGTTCTTGAGGGTCTCCGCCCGGTTGAACTCTTCACGCACGTAGCCGGTGACCGCCTGGTAGAGCTGGGCTTCCGGATCGGAGAGCTCGTACTTGACCGTGTAGGCCTTTCGCTCCGGGAAAAGAGGCCTGCCGTCGAAGCGCACCAGCTGCTCCTTGACGTGGCGGCACATCAGGTCGGAGACATCCACGACATGGACGCCATCCCGGAAGCGCCCTTCGAAACGGTCCGCGTCCAGCAGGGACATGAAGAGCTGAAAATCCTCCTCCTTGCCGCTGTGGGGCGTGGCGGTCATCAGCAGAAAGTGGCGGCAGAGCCTGCCCAGGAGCTGGCCCAGGTGGTGGCGCTTGGTGCGGCGCACCTCCCCGC
>DAOUEJ010000185.1:0-33558 GCA_034430615.1 Anaerolineales bacterium
ACAGAGATCGGGTCCGATGTGTTTATTGGGAGCGATACGATGCTCGTCGCCCCGTTAAAGATCGGTGATGGCGCCAGGACCGGAGCGGGATCGGTCGTCACAAAGGATATTCCCGCACACTCCCTGGCCGTTGGTGCGCCTGCCCGCGTTATCCGAAAGTTGGAAAAAGGTGATTGATCCTAATATCGGAATTCCCCTTCTCATCCTGGCGCTGATCCTGGACGTTACCATCGCAGGCGCACGCAGCGCCTTCATCAACAGCCGCCTAGCTCAACTGCGAGCCATTGAGGAATCTGATAACCGCCGGGTTGCGATCGCAATCCGGGTGCTATCTGAAGCTCGCCGCTTGATCCTTTCTCTCCGAATTGGTCAAACGATGAGCCGCTTGCTCTTGCTGGGTTTGGCGTTGATCCTCTTCCTGCCGACGCAGATTGATGCTGGCAGTCCGGTAGCACCGATTACTGCCCTCATCCTCGCCGTAACCGGGCTCCTGCTGGGTCTGGCTGAATTTCTGGTCGAGAACGTTGTTCTCCGTGATCCCGAGAAATGGGCGCTGCGCCTGGCTGTGATCGTCGCTGGCCTCGTGCGGATATTCGAGCCGATCGGATGGGTCCTGCTGCGATTGGCGCGCTTGATCTCCAACCCCAGCGGTAGCCAGCCGCACCCGCTTGTAACCGAGGAAGAGATCATGACCCTGGTCGATGCCGGTCAGGAAGAAGGGGTCATCGAGCTCGAAGAGAAGGCCATGATCTACTCGATTTTCCAGCTTGATAACACGCTGGCGCGTGAGGTCATGGTCCCCAGGATCGATATCCTGGCCTTCGATGAGAAGACGACGCTCAACGAAGCGACTGAAACCCTGCTTAACACCGGGCACTCCCGGGCGCCTGTCTTCTCGGAAAGCATTGATAACATCATTGGACTGGTCTTCATCAAGGATCTATTGGCTGCCTGGCAGGCCGGCAACCTGGATCAGCAGGTCGCTGACATGATGCGCGAGGCATACTTCGTACCGGAGGCCAAGAAGGTCGATGATCTGCTCACCGAGATGCAGGCGACACGAATGCATATGGCGATCGTGGTCGATGAATACGGCGGCACGGCCGGGGTGGTGACGATTGAAGACATCGTGGAGGAGATCGTCGGCGAGATCCTGGATGAGTATGATTTCGCTGAGGAGTTACCCTACGAGCAGCTCGAAGATAACGAATATATCTTTAGCGGTGGGATCGACATCGACGATGTCAATGTGATCACGGGAGCCCAGATACCGAAAGACACGAGCGAGACCCTGGGGGGGTATATTTATGGCCGGCTGGGGAAAGTGCCAATCCCGGGCGAGATGGTCGAAGTGGGCGGATTGCGCCTCTCGGTTGAGAAAGTGCTTGGCAGACGGATCCTGAAAATCCGTGCCAAGTCCATCTCAACCAAATCGCCGGAGACGAAAACCAATGAGCCTGACAAAGGATGAACGAACTGATCTCGTGCACCGTGCAATGGCTGTACGACACCGCGCCTACGCGCCCTACTCGAACTACGCAGTGGGTGCGGCGATCCTCACCGCTGATGGAGATGTGTTTGAAGGGGTCAACATCGAAAACGCCTCCTACCCCCTGAGTATTTGTGCTGAACGTACAGCACTTTTCCAGGCCGTCTCACATGGGAAGCGCACCTTTCGTGCCATCGCCGTCGCCACGGATAACGGGGGTTCTCCCTGTGGAGCTTGTCGGCAGGTGCTGTCTGAATTCGGCCTGGAAACGATTGTCTACCTCGTGGACGGATCAGGGGAAATCACGCTGGAGACGAGCGTGGGTAAGCTGCTGCCGAACGCTTTCACGCCTGACCACCTGGGACGAGGATAGACGTCCGGGGGTATAGAACCACCATTCCCCACGTTTCAATAACCCGGACGGTCGAGCACCACGATTTTCGAACCGTCGTTCAGATCGAGTTGGATTGCCTGCCCTCCAAAGCCGTGTATTGCGTCATGCCCGCGGATGAGGACCACGCTAACTGACTCCGGGATCAATACCGTCTCGGATCGCGTAAAAGGCTCGTTGCCGTGCGCATGCAGTAAGGTCCGTTCACCGAGGACGTTTCCCGCGAGATCTTCGACCACCCAACGGTCCGCAAAACTTGGTGATTCTCCCTGATCATCATGGGTCAATGTCACATCGAACCTGTATTTTCCCTCCCCGAGAGCATTGAAAGCCACATCAAGGACGTTCGCCTCTTTTAGATCCAGATCCGGCAGCATGGCAGTCTTTTCAGGTTCGAGCGTCGGGGAATCCATCCGGGGTGTCGGTACTGCTATAGGGGGGGATTGTGGTGCCGATTCGAGCGGTATTGTTCTCTACTGGCAGCCAGCAAGTATTACAACCACAATGATCATCGCCAAGGAGGCGAGGGGGGCATTCTTATGAATATTCATCCTGTACTCCTCCCGGCGGTTTAACACAGGCAGCGGCACTTTCATCTGGTTGGCGGGGCATGTACAATCGACATCCGAATCCAGCGAAAATTGAACGGTGTCCCCTATCAACCACAATGGATATCTTCTGCCCACTTTCACTATAGGTGGGGTGACCGAAGCTGATCTTACCCGATGAAGCTGCTTGTCATCAAACAGGTAAATGCTTG
Source organism: Anaerolineales bacterium (assembly GCA_034430615.1). Taxonomy (GTDB): domain Bacteria; phylum Chloroflexota; class Anaerolineae; order Anaerolineales; family E44-bin32; genus E44-bin32. The sequence goes on from DAOUEJ010000185.1 coordinate 2,641, forward strand.
TTGGTTGGTATAATCGCCGCATGAGCGGCCGCGAGCGGATTTACAGGGCGGAAGGCGTCGTCTTGCGCAGGAGGGATCTTGGTGAAGCAGATCGGCTCCTGAACGTGTTCTCGCGCGAGTTCGGCAAGCTACAGTTGATTGCAAAAGGTGCTCGCCGGCCAAGTTCACGCAAGGCAGGACACCTGGAGATCTTTACCCGTTTGCGGCTAATCGCTGCCCGGGGTCGTGAGCTGGATGTCATCACACAAGTGGATGCTCTTGATCTCTATCCTAGCATTCGAACCGACCTCGATCTGGTCGGGCAGGCGGCGTACCTGGTGGAGCTGGTGGATCGATTTACTCTCGATGGGGAGGCCCATGAAACCCTCTTCAATCAACTTGTGGGCGGTCTGGAGCTTCTCGATCAAGGCCGTACCCCGCATAATGTCGTCCGATTCTTCGAAATGCGGATGCTCGAGAGCGTTGGTTACCGTCCTGAGCTCTTTCGCTGTGTGGGCTGCGGCGAAGAGGTCCGCCCTGAAGCGCAGTTTTTCTCATTTGACCAGGGCGGTGTTATGTGCCGGCGATGCGGTGAGGAACATTCCGCGAGCCGCCAGATATCCCTGCAGGGGTTGAAGGTCCTGCGCCATGTTCAACGCAGCCCGTATTCGAAGGTCGAATCGCTGCAAATTGGAAAAGCCGTCCGCCTGGAACTGGACAGCTTGATGGAAGGTTTTTTTGGTGCACTACTTGAGCGGCGACTGAACACACCCGATTTCATCCGGCACGTCCGCCGTGCGGGTGGGGGCATCGACCAGGACGCGGCATAGAATAGAAGCGTTTCAATTCCAAGGAAGAGTCCAGTACACAATGTCCAAACCCACATTGAAATCGATCATCCTCCAACTCCAGAAGTTCTGGGCAGATCAAGGCTGTATTATCTGGCAGCCCTACCACACAGAGGTGGGGGCAGGGACGATGAATCCGGCAACCTACCTGCGCGTGCTCGGGCCGGAGGATTGGTGGGTGGCTTACGTTGAACCCTCCATCCGTCCTGCGGACAGCCGCTATGGTGAGAACCCCAATCGCTGGGGACATTACTACCAGTTCCAGGTGATCCTGAAACCGGATCCGGGTGATCCGCAGGAACGCTACCTTCAGTCATTGATCGCTCTCGGCATCGATCCGTTGAAGCACGACATCCGCTTTGTCGAGGATAACTGGGAGCAGCCCGCGCTTGGCGCCTGGGGCCTGGGCTGGGAGGTCTGGCTGGATGGGCAGGAGATTACCCAGTTCACCTACTTCCAGCAGGCGGGCGGGAAAACGCTGGATCCACCCGCGGTTGAGATCACCTATGGGCTGGAGCGAATTTTGCTCTCGTTGCAATCCGTGGAGAGCTTCATCGAACTCGATTTCAATGATAAGGTCACCTACGGGGAAGTGCTGCTCGAAGCGGAACGTGAACACAGCCGCTACATCTTCGAAGTTGCTGACATCGAGCGTCTGCACCAGATGTTTGAGGAATTCGAAGCGGAGGCGAACAGCTGCCTGGATGTCGGATTGATCTACCCGGCGCACGATTACGTCCTGAAGTGTTCGCACACCTTCAACCTGCTCGATGGCCGTGGGGCTGTAGGTGTCACAGAGCGCGCGGCGATCTTCGGCCGGATGCGTGATCTGGCTCGCAGGGTGACTGACGGCTATCTGGAGCTGCGGCAAGAGGCTGGCCATCCTTGGATTGGGCGATGGGCTCAGGTGTCGGGTCCGGCCTCCGAGATCGAGATCGGCGCACCCCCTGAGGCAGCGGCGGACTTCCTGCTGGAGATCGGGACAGAAGAGCTGCCGGTCGGCGATTTGAAGCATGCCCTGGAGCAGCTTCGTGAGGGCACGCCAGCTTTCCTGGAAGGCCTGAACCTTGACCATGGCGGGATCGAGGTCTGGGGAACACCACGCAGGCTTGTGCTTGTGATCCGATCGCTCGTCCCGGCGCAGCAGGATCAGATAACGCTTGAGAAGGGACCACCTGTCGACCGGGCTTACGATGCAGACGGCAAACCGACAAAGGCAGCCGAGGGATTTGCGCGGAACAAGGGCATCGGCGTATCAGATTTGCAGGAAGAGACGATCGACGGAGGCCGTTACGTGGTTGCGCGTGTCAAGCACACCGGCCAGCCAACCGCCCAGGTCCTGCAAGCGAGCTTGCCGGGATTAATCGCTGGCTTGCGTTTCGAAAAGACGATGCGCTGGAACCAAACTGGCGTGGCTTTCTCACGACCTATCCGTTGGATGCTCGCGCTGCATGGTGAACAGGTTATCCCGCTAACCTATGCTGGGATCACCGCCAACCGGGAAACACATATGCTGCGCTTCGACGACCCACCGGCGCAAGCAATCCGGGATCTCGATGATTACATGCGGCGGCTCAAGGAGGCCGGGATCATCCTTGATGAAAATTCGCGCCGTGAAAGGATCCAGGAGCAGATCCAGGCACTGGCCGCAGAGATCGGTGGCAGCATAGCGGCCGACGACCTTCTGCTCGAGGAAGTTACCAATCTGGTCGAGAAGCCGCAGGCTGTTCGCGGCCAATTTGATCCGACGTTTCTCGAGCTGCCGAGAGCTGTGCTGATCTCCGTCATGAAGAAACACCAGCGATATTTTCCGGTTGAAAAGGATGGTGAACTCCTGCCGTTCTTCATCACGGTCTGCAACGGTGGAGACCAGCATCTCGATCTTATTGCCAGTGGAAATGAGCAGGTGATCCGCGCTCGTTTCGCGGACGCCAAATACTTTGTCGAGCGGGATCTCATAAAACCACTGCAGGCCTATCTGCCAGACCTCGGCAGTCTTTCCTTTGAATCAAGCTTGGGATCGATGCTCGACAAAGTCGGCCGGATTGAATCCCTGACCGAGTCACTTGTCCCCCACCTGGGGCTCAAACCCGAACAAGCTGAAGCAGCTCGCCGTGCGGCCTTCCTCTGCAAAGCGGATTTGGTGACACGCATGGTGATCGATATGACATCCCTGCAGGGGGAGGTCGGACGAGTGTATGCCCTGCGTTCGGGCGAATCCGAAGCGGTAGCAGAAGCGATCCGCGAACACTACCTTCCCCGTTTTGCAGGGGATGCGCTCCCGGAATCGATGGCGGGCATCACCGTGAGCCTTGCGGATCGGCTGGACACTCTGGCAGGTCTCTTCGCGGCAGGGCATCAGCCGTCCGGCGCACGCGACCCCTTTGCCCTGCGCAGGACTGCGATCGGTTTGCTGCAAATCTTGATCGGTCGCGGGATTTCCCTTGATCTGGGAACACTCCTGACCCTGGCAGCCGAGCAGCTGCCCATCGAGGCTCGAGAGGACACACTGGAGGACTGCCAGGGTTTTATGCGCAATCGGATGCAAGCGCTCCTGCTTGGAGAGGGCTTCAACCACGATGTCATCGAAGCAGTCTTGGAAGAGCATGCCCAGAATCCGAAGCGAGCCGCGGATGCGGTGGCTGAGTTGCAGAGGGCTAGCGAGCTTCCCGAGTGGGATGAGCTGCTTCAAGCCTACGCGCGTTGCGTCAGGATCACGCGCGGGGAAGAAGAACAGTTCAAGGTTGACCCCGAGAAATTGGTTGAGCCCGCCGAAAAAGCACTACACGAAGCCCTGCTAGCGAGTGGCCCAGGGAGTTTTAAACCAGCCTCAGTGGATGGCTTCTTGGAAGTCCTTCGCTCACTTGTTCCGTTGATAAATAGTTTCTTCGAAGATGTGCTGGTTATGGTTGACGATCTTGTACTACGCAACAACCGGCTCGCGTTGCTGCAGCAGGTGACCAGGCTTGCAGAGGGCGTGGTCGATCTTACACAGATGGAAGGCTTCTGATCTAAGGAGTTAGTCCAAATAAGGCCCAGAAATGTCCGGATTGCCCGGGTGATCACGAGCGGCTATAATCGTGTGCCACGGGCGCCGGCGCTATCCGATCGAACGCAAGCCCAATTCATCAGGCCACGACATCCTTCGTATGGGTGGGGCACCGTTCGAATTCACAGCAACCTGCATAACAGCTTTCATTGGGGATAGGGTTTCCTAACAGCCTGGTGAGGATTCCACACTCCAGGTCTGGGGTTGCTCATGTCATGGTCATCCGAGAGGCTAGACGAGCGCAATGGGTGTAATCGACGAAGTCAAAGACCGGATCGATGTGGTTGAGATCGTAGGTGAGACGGTCAAGCTGAGGAAGTCGGGCAAGAACTATACGGGTTTTTGTCCCTTCCATCCCAATACGCGCACACCGTCCTTTGCAGTCTTTCCGGAGAGCGGGACCTGGCGCTGTTTTGGCGCCTGCAACGAGGGGGGTGATATCTTCTCCTTTGTGATGAAGAAGGAAGGCTGGGATTTCCCGGAAGCACTGCGCTACCTGGCAGAGCGAGCCGGCGTGGAGATCACCCCCCAGTCACCAGAGCAGGAAGCTCAAGATGAGGCTCACGATCGTCTACGCGAGCTGCTTGAAGCAGCGGCCACTTTCTTCAGGCACAATCTGACCCAGAGCGAGGCGGGAAAACCGGCGTTGGAGTATCTCCGATCACGTGGCATAACAGATGCATCATTAGAGACGTTCGGTGTGGGATTTGCACTGGATTCCTGGGATGCTGCAACCCGGCATCTGGTAGAACGTGGATACCAGGAGCAGGAACAGGTTGAAGCCGGGATCGCTTCCGAACGTGACAGTGGAGGCGTTTTTGACCGCTTCCGCGGGCGAATCGTCTTCCCCATCCGGGATGCTCGCGGCCGGATGGCCGGGTTTGGTGCCCGTACGATGGATCCAGAGGGCGTGCCAAAGTACCTGAACTCACCCCAGAACGTGCTCTTTGATAAGGGCCACTTGCTGTATGGACTCGATCAAGCCCGAATAGCAATCCGGCGCGAGGATCGGGCGGTGATCGTTGAAGGGTATATGGATGTGATCGGGCTGCACCAGGCTGGATATGAGAATGCAGTATCGCCGATGGGAACGGCTCTGACGGAGCACCAGCTCCGCCAGTTGAAGCGTTACAGCCGCCGCATCATCCTGGCTCTTGATGCCGATGCGGCCGGCAGTCAGGCCACGCTGCGTGGGCTTGATGTGGCGCGAGATACGCTTGACCGGGAAGCCGAACCGGTCTTCAATTCACGTGGGTTGGTGCGCTACGAGGGACGACTGGATGCCGATCTGCGTATCATCAGCCTGCCGGAAGGGCTCGACCCGGATGAGATCGTCCTCGACGATCCGGAAGCATGGCCGAAACTGCTTGAGGGCGCTCAGACGATTGTCGATTACGTGCTCGATGTTAGCGCGGCTGAAGTTGACCTCGACGATCCAAAAGGCAAGGCGCAGGTTGCGCAGCAAGTGCTGCCCCTGATCGAAGATGTCGCCAATTCTGTTGAGCGGGAGGCGTATCGCCAGAAGCTGGCTCGACGCCTGAAGGTGGATGAGCGCTCACTCCAGTCCTGGCGCAGACCGACCGGGCGGAAAGTGGGTCAGACTGCAGGGGACCAGCAAGGCGAGGTGTCACAGATCTCGGCCACGAGCGATGTGGCGATGGTGGAGCGTTTCTGCCTTGGCGTGCTCCTGAACGAACCGCACATGCTCTTCCGCATCGACCGCGCATTTCAGACATTGGAGATGGTCAAGCCGGGCAAGGATGATTTTTCAAGCGCAGAACGTCAGCTGATCTTCGCCAGCATCCGTGAAGCGTTATCACAGGATGAAATCGATGCGGTACGATTTTGGCAGCAAAGCTTGTCACCAGCATTACGCGAAGCGGCGGAGGCCTTCCAATTAATTGCCGCCGATCTAGATTCAAACCTTCCACGTGTGGTCGAAGAGATCCTGGCGAATTTTTACCGCCTGCGGAAGCGCAGCCTGGATGGGACACTTACAAACCTGCGGTTTCAACTTGAATCACTGCAGGAGCAGGAGGGTGAGTCTCATGACCGGGAGACGATGTGGCAAATCACGCGCAGGGTCCAGGAACTGGCCGATCAACGTGAAACGTTGGATCGAGCCCTCGTCCGCGGCCCGGGAGCACTATCGGCCCAGGCGAGCCTGTAGGAGTATTTTGCACCGATGACTAAGAAGAAAAGCCAGCAGGCCGAACACGACGACCTCGACCTCAATGACGATGAGCTCGATGATCCGCAGGATGCCGTAGACCCTGTGGATGTCGTCGAGGGCGAGGCGATCGTGATTGAGCCAGACCTGGAAGATGATTCAGAAAGCGAGCCTGGCACCGACGGCGACGAGAAGGGACTGGAGAAGATTTCGATCGCGCTCGAATTGAGCGATGACCCTGTCCGCCTATACCTGAAGGAAATCGGTCGTGTCGATCTGCTTAGCACAGACCAGGAATTGTGGCTGGCTGTTCGCATGGAAGCTGTGAACCGGATCGATTTGCTGCGATCGGGGCGGGGGACCCGCAAACCTGCTGGCAGCCTGGGAAACGTCTACCTCATGCTTTTCGAAGATATGTGGACAGCCCGGCGCCGGGTGAATGAGGATGCCAAACGCCTCGATCAGCCCGAGCCCGATCTTGAACTGATACTGGCCGAAGCCATTCAACTGCGCGAGACCTGGCAGTCACCGATGATTTCCTACTTGCGAGCCTGGCTGAACACAGAGATGTGGGGCACGGATCCGGTATGGGAGCAGGTGGCGCGGAATGCGCTCGATGTTTTCCAGGTCTTTTACCTACTGCCAGATGAGATCCAGGGACGCCTGAGAGATAGATTCGGGAAGGATCAAGGTCTGCCCACCAAGCGTACGATGAAGCGCTGGATCGAGGAAGAGGTGGATCTCGAGCGTGAAGTCCGGATCGTCCGCAGCCTGGCCGATGAAGCTCAGGCCGCACTCATCCGGGCCAATTTACGCCTCGTCGTCAGCGTTGCCAAGCGTTACATGGGGCGCGGGATCGCGTTCCTCGATTTGATCCAGGAAGGCAACATCGGCCTGCTGCGTGCGGTCGAAAAATTCGACCCAGCCAAGGGCTATAAATTCAGCACCTATGCAACCTGGTGGATCCGGCAGGCGATCAGCCGGGCCATTGCGGACCAGGCGCGCACGATCCGCATCCCTGTCCACATGGTTGAGACAATCAATCGCCTCGTGCGTGTTCAGCGCCGCATGGAGCAGGAACTTGGCCGTGCACCGACATCGGAGGAGCTGGCGCTGGAGATGGATCTAATGGAACCTCAGGAGATCAGCCTGATCCAGCAGACACTGATGGCGGACGAGGCCCTCGATCCGGCCCTGGAGCGTAAATGGCAACGCGCTGCGGGGAAGGTGCGTAAAATTATCCGCATCGCTCAGGAGCCCATGTCGCTTGAAACCCCGGTCGGGGCGGAGGAGTCGAGCCAACTCGGTGATTTCATCGAGGATGAGACGATGCCAGAACCGGTCGATGCTGCCGCCCGGGAGCTGCTGAAGGAGCAGGTCCAGAATGCCCTTTCGGTCCTCACCGAACGCGAGCGGCAGGTTCTTGAGATGCGCTTTGGCCTGCGGGATGGCAAGGATTACACGCTGGAGGAAGTCGGCCGGCACTTCAAGGTTACACGTGAGCGCATCCGCCAGATCGAGGCGAAGGCACTGCGTAAGCTGCGCCACCCAACCCGCAGCCGCCATCTGCGTGACTATCTCTCCTGATCACAGTTTTATTTCCCCCGGATCCGAAACGCTTTTATTACGACCCATTTGCCGGTCCCAACACGCGCAGTACGTGCCCGATAATTGAACTAGAGGTAAGATAGGGGCCAGGGAGCGACTCCGTCATTCGCTGCGGACGATGCTATTTATCCCTATCAGGTCATGCCACACGTCCGTTGACCCACTCCCACTGATTGTGATAGCTTAAACGTGGTGATAGAATGGGCATAGAGCAGGTGTGAAAAATTTCACTAATCGCACCTGCATAGCAACCATACATCGAGGACCGGATGCCGAGCGATTATCTCCCCATTGCCGTTCTGATCGTTTTATCCACCGCATTGGCCTTCCTAGTGATCGCACTCGGCCACCTTTTTGGACCACGTAGACCCAACCCCCGAAAATCCGAACCCTATGAATCGGGCATGCGACCCTATGGCCCCGCCCGCAGGCGGATCCCGGTCCACTATTATCTCATCGCGGTTTTATTCATCCTTTTCGATATCGAAATTGTCTTCATGCTCCCCTGGGCGGTGGTCCTACGCGAAATTAAACTCCAGGGGTTGATCGAGATGCTGGTGTTCATTGCGATACTGTTGATTGGATTGGTATATGCGTGGAAGATAGGAGCGTTGGAATGGGAGTAGAGACGAAACTCGGAAACTTTGGCGTCGTGACGACAACCCTCGAGCAGGTGGTCAACTGGAGCCGGACTCGGGCGATGTGGCCGATGCTCTTCGGATTGGCATGCTGCGCGATTGAGATGATGGCCGCGGCGGCCTCTGACTATGATACGAGCCGGTTCGGCATGGAATTGATGCGTGCCAGCCCTCGCCAGAGCGATTTGATGATTGTCGCCGGGAGGGTGACGCGCAAGATGGCGCCGGTCCTGCGCAGGTTATACGACCAGATGCCAGCCCCGAAGTGGGTTGTGGCCATGGGCGACTGCAGTTCCTGCGGGGGTATCTTTAATAATTACGCCATCGTCCCCGGCGTGGATGAGATCGTCCCGGTCGATGTATATATCGCCGGGTGCCCGCCGCGACCAGAAGGCCTTATCCACGGCATCCTCACCCTGCACGAGAAGGTCATGGGTGAGAAGATCACTGATTACGCATAATGGCTCAGGCACCACGGCCAGCATGCGCTACCTGGCCCCCAGTTGGCACCCACAGCCTCTGCCGACCAGGGCGACTCTATTCGAAGGACGAGTCCTATGAGCATCTTTGAGAAAGCGGTTGATTTGCTACGAGATCGTCTGGGCAAAGACCTCCTCGAAGTGCAGCGCTATCGCGGTGAGACGACGCTTCTCCTCAACCCGGAAGTGGTGGTTGAAGCCTGCACGATCCTGCGCGATGACGCCGAGTTGAAATTCCGCTTTTTGGCGGCATTAACCGCTGTCGATTACTGGCCGGAAGAGCCGCGCTTCAATATTGTTTACCAACTCTACTCCCATGAGCACTCGACCTACCTCGGTTTGCGTGTTCCTGTCCAGGGCAAGGATCCCCTCGTACCGAGCGTAGAAGGGGTCTTCCCGAATGCGAACTGGCATGAACGCGAGGTGTTCGACATGTTCGGTGTGACCTTTGCAGGACATTCGGATTTGCGACGCATCCTCATGCCCAACGATTGGGAAGGGCATCCGCTCCGCAAGGATTACCCGCTTGGTTATGAGGAAGTCCAGTTTTCCTTCAACTTTGATGAGATCGATCGCCGCAAGCCCTACGCGAAAGAATGACGATCGGTAGTGTGAGGTGGAACCAGGGATGGCGATAGAAGAGCGCGACATCACATTAGACGAACTCCGGCATCTGGTCTCCAACCGTGCGCTCGAAGGCGACACGATGCTGCTCAACATGGGGCCGCAGCACCCGAGCACACATGGTGTCCTGCGCCTGCTGCTCGAGTTGGATGGCGAGGTAGCCGTCAATGTCATTCCAGATATTGGCTTTCTGCACACCGGGATCGAAAAGAATATGGAAGCCAAGACCTACGAACAAGCTCTGGTGATGACAGATCGCATGGATTACCTGAACAACCTGGGCAATAACCTGTGCTACGCGATGGCAATCGAGAAACTTGTCGATCTGGATGTCCCGGAAAGGGCGCAGGCGCTTCGGGTGATCCTGGCCGAGCTGCAGCGTATTTCATCACACCTGATCTTTCTTGGCTCACACGCTCTCGATCTTGCGGCCATGTCGGTGTTCCTGTACTGCTTCCGCGAGCGTGAGATCATCCTTGATATCTTCGAACTGTGCTCAGGGGCACGTATGATGACCTCCTTCATCCGGCCGGGGGGCGTGTGGCGCGACGTGCCGGTGGAATTCGAGCCCGCAGTACGCGACTTTATCGCCTACCTGCCCAAACGTATTAAGCAGTATGAAGATTTACTCACCAACAATCCGCTCTACATCGACCGGACGCGCGGCATCAGCCCGATTACGGCGGATCAGGCGATAGAGTGGGGCTTGAGTGGTCCGGTCGCCCGCGCAGCGGGGGTCAACTGGGACCTGAGGAAATCGAATCCTTACAGTGGGTATGAACTGTACGACTTCGAGATCCCACTTGGATCTCATGGTGATGTATACGACCGTTACATCGTTCGCATCCAGGAGATGCGTCAATCGCTGCGGATCATAGAACAAGCCCTAGATCGGCTGCCGGGGGGAGCATTCCGGAGCGATAATCGTAAATTTGTCCCACCCCCGCGATCGGAACTGGGACACAGCATGGAGGCGGTAATCCACCACTTCAAGCTCTGGACCGAGGGCTTTTCCGCACCAAAGGCTTCGGTCTTCGTCGCAGTCGAATCGCCGCGGGGCGAGTTGGGCTGCTTCCTTGAGGGTGATGGAGGACCGAAACCATACCGGGTCCATTTCCGCACCCCGAGTTTCGCGGCATTGCAGTCGATGCCGATGATGTCACGCGGATACCTGGTCGCTGATCTTGTGGCGATCATCAGCAGCCTTGACCCGATCCTGGGAGATACCGATCGCTGATCGGCGGAGGCAACGTCGCAGCCGCCTTTGAGTTCGTTGGCAGGAGCGCATACCTTGTTGGCGGATACACACCAAGCAGAAATCGATAAGATCCTCTCGAAATACCCACCCGATCAGAAGCGGGCAGCCGTGCTTCCGCTGCTTTACCTTGCCCAGCATGAGTACGGGTACATCACGGCGGAGGCGATCGACGAGATCGCAAGCATTCTCGAACTCGATCCGACCCAGGTTGGTGGCCTGACAGGCTTCTATACCCTACTGCACGATCAACCTGAGGGTAAGTACCGTATCCAGGTCTGTACAGATCTGCCCTGTGCCTTGCGCGGGGCGGAGAAGTTCGCGGATGATCTATGTGAGAACCTGGGGATCAAATTGGGAGAAACGACCACGGACGGTCTGATCACAGTCGAGGAAGTCATGTGTCTGGCAGGCTGCGACAAGGCGCCCATGTTCCAGCTTCAGGATGACACCGGGATCCATTACCATGAAAACCAGGATCTCGAGTCGGCGTTGAAGTTGGTCGAAGACTTGCGCAAGAGGGGGAGCGATGACTGAACATATCCTCCTGCGCCATCGTGATATCAAGGGAATCGACCAACTCGAGGTCTACCGCAAGCATGGCGGCTACAAGGCCTTCGAAAAAGCCGTTCGCGAGATGAGCCCGCAGGAGGTGATCGATGAGGTCAAGGCCTCGGGTCTGCGTGGGCGCGGCGGCGCGGGTTTCCCAACCGGCGTGAAATGGGGTTTCTTGAGCCCGAACGTCTTCCCGCGCTACGTCGTGGCTAATGCCGATGAGTCCGAACCCGGGACCTTCAAAGACCGCGAGATCATGGAGTCCAACCCCTACCAATTCCTGGAAGGGGTTGCGATTTGTGCGTACGCGGCCCAGGCCAACGTCGCCTACGTTTACTGCCGGGGTGAGTTCTGGGACCTGGCGCACAGGCTTGAAAGGCAGATCGAAGCCCTGTACAAGGCTAAGCTGCTGGGCAAGAAGCTCTTCGGATCGAACTACGAACTCGATATTATTATCCACCTCGGCGCTGGCGCATACATCTGCGGCGAAGAAACAGCGCTGCTTGAATCGCTGGAAGGTAAGCTCGGCCAACCCCGCCTTCGCCCGCCATTTCCAGCCGCGGAAGGACTCTTCGCCAAGCCTACGGTCGTCAATAACGTTGAGACGCTGACCAACGTTCCACAGATATTAGAGCGGGGGGCGGCCTGGTATCGCACAATCGGAACCGAGAAGAGTCCAGGCCCCAAGGTGTTCTCGCTCTCGGGTCATGTCGAGCGGCCAGGCAACTATGAACTTCCATTGGGGACAACCTTCCGCGAGCTGATCTTTGAGCACGGCGGAGGCATTACGGACGGCCGCCAGATCAAGGGCATCATGCCGGCTGGGGCTTCTGCACCGCTGCTTTCCGCCTCGGATGAAGTGCTCGATACCGCGATGGATTACGAATCCGTCCCGGCTGTAGGCTCGCAGTTGGGATCGGCGTCGATCATCGTGCTGGACGAGACAGTTGATATCTCCTGGATGGTCTATAAAACATCCAGATTTTTCAAACACGAATCTTGCGGTAAATGCACACCCTGCCGTGAGGGCACCTACTGGATGTACCACCTCACAGAGCAAATCCAAAATGGCGCGGCTGCCGACGCGGATATCGAACTGCTCGACAGCGTCGCGCGTGGGATCCAGGGCAAGTGCCTCTGCGCCCTGGGTGAGTTTGCCCTCATGCCAGTCATATCAGGGATCGAGCACTTCCGTGCTGATTTCCAGGCCCACACCGGGGATCAATCATGAGTGATTCGCAGGTAACGCTTAAAATCGAGGGGATCGAGGTAACCGTGCCCAGAGGCACGTTGATCGTCGATGCAGCCAAGCAGGTCGGGATCGATATCCCTGTCTTTTGCTATCATCCAAAACTAGACCCGGTCGGCATGTGCCGGATGTGCCTGGTTGAACTGGGCACACCCCGCATCGATCGCGCTAGTGGTGAGATCGTCCGGGCTGCCGATGGCGATTTGATCATCGATTACCGCCCGAAACTGGAGACCGCGTGCACAACACCCGTCAGCGAAGGGATGGATGTGCGCGTGTCGAGTGAGAAAGCGGTCGCCGGGCGAAATCAAATTATTGAATTTCTGCTGACATCCCATCCCCTCGATTGTCCTGTCTGTGACAAGGGCGGGGAATGCTCCCTGCAGGACCAGACGATGGAACATGGTCCTGGGAAGAGTCGCTTCCTGTACGACGACAAGAACCACCTCGACAAGCATGTTCCCTTAGGAGACCTGATTTTCCTCGATCGGGAACGCTGCATCCAGTGCGGCCGATGTGTGCGCTTCCAGGAATACTTGGTCGATGAGCCAGTGATCGGGTTTGGAGAGCGCGGGCGCAACCTGGAGATCGTCACCTATTCTGATCCAGGGTTCGATTCCTATTTCTCCGGAAACACCACCGACATCTGCCCGGTTGGCGCCTTAACGACGGCTGACTTCCGTTTTGGCGCCCGACCCTGGGAACTGCATGCGACTGCTTCTATCTGCACCCACTGCCCGGTCGGCTGTAATCTGGTGTTGAACACGCGCCGTGAAGCACAGGCGGGAGGGCAAGAAGTCGTCAAGCGGATCCTGCCGCGCCAGAATGAAGCTGTCAACGAGATCTGGATCTGTGATAAGGGCCGCTTTGCACACCATTTTGCGACCAGCGAGGAGCGGCTGTCACAACCGTTGATTCGTGTAGATGGCGAGCTTGTGGAAGCCTCCTGGGACGAAGCGCTCAAGCACGCGGCCCAGGGACTATCCAAGGCTAGTGCGAAGGTTCTGGGTGTGGCCGGAGGGCGGGCTTCCAACGAAGATCTGTTCACGTTCAAGAGCGTGATCGATGGCCTCGGCGGCACAAGTGTGCTCCAGGGTGCGCAAGCTGGGGGTGACTGGGTCGAGAAGGTTAGCGTGGGCCAGGGCACGAACCTGCGCATGCTTGGCCAGGGGGATGCAATCCTGGTCATCGCCAGCGATCTCCACGAAGAGGCGCCCATCTGGTGGCAGCGTGTGATTGCGGCTGTGAAACGGGGTGCAACCCTTGTCGTCGCCAACGGCCGCGAGACTTCGCTCGACCATTACGCGGTGCACGTCCTGCGCTACCCGTATCCGCGAGCACCCCAAACCGCACTCGGGTTGCTGCAAACAGTTCAAAAGGAAAAAGGGCTTGAGGCCTATAAAGGTGACGACGCACTGCGTGCTGCTGCAACGAGCCTGGCCGCAGCACAGAACCTGATCATCTTCTTCGGCAGCGAAGGACTGGACCTTGCTGGCAGTGAGGCCCTTGCCCGGGCGTGCGCTGGTTTCCTGGTTAGAACCAAGCACGCAGGCCGAGCGAATAACGGCTTGATTTCTGTCTGGCAGGAGGGGAATACACAGGGGGCCTGGGATCTCGGGATGCGTCCGACGGCTGATCTCAGCGCAGCGATCCAGGGTTCGGAAGCGCTCTATGTGATGGCCGCCGATCCGTTCGGGGAGAACCCGGGCCTGGTAGATCAGATTTCGCCGGAGACATTCATCGTAGTCCAAGAACTCTTCCTCAGCGCAACAGCCGCCGCGGCAGATGTCGTCCTCCCGGCGCGTTCCTTTGTCGAACGCGAGGGTACATTTACCAACGGTGAGCGGCGAGTGCAGCGCTTCTTCCATGCGCTCAAGGGACGGGGTGAGGCAAAGGCAGATTGGATGATTGCTGCCGCCCTGGGTGCTGAGCTGGGCTTTAAGATCGAGGCCGGAAGCGCAGCCCGCGTTTTCGAGCGGCTGGCGTCATCTGCCCCGGGCTACAGCGGACTGGATTACAGCAAGCTGGCGGTGGTTGATCAGCAGTGGCCTCCCGTCGGCGATGCCGATCTATATTTTGGCGGGACCGCACATAAGAATCTTGAAGGCGTCGGCGTTCAGCTTGCGAGCGCGGTTGAGCGCGGTGAGCAAGTCGATGCCGGGTGGATCGCCCCTCCCGATGAGAAAGTCCGGAAGGGCTTGCTGCTGGTGCCTATTTCCCGCCTGTACGACCCAGTGACAACCGTTGTCCAGTCACAGGTGCTTGAACAACACCTGGCTTCGTCTGAGCTCAGGCTGAATCCGGGTGATGCAAAGCGTTTGAAGCTTGGCGCCGGCGGTCAGGTCGAGATCCTGGCCAATGGCGTGGCGGCATATGGCGTAGCCGTGCTTGAAGACACGGTCCCGGAGGGGATTGCCCTGGCAGGCCGCAACCGGGAAATTCCCGCCCAGACACCGATTAACATCGAAGTCAAACCCGTTGGGTAGTTGAGGGAACGCATGATTGCTGCAAATCTGCTTGAATGGGGTCTGGAATCGATCGTGATCATCCTGATCATCGTGGGTGGGTTTGCATACCTGACCCTGTTCGAACGGCGTGTTCTGGCCCGCTTCCAGGTGCGGATCGGTCCCAACCGGGCTGGTCCCTGGGGGTTGCTCCAACCGGTCGCCGATGGAGTGAAGCTCATTTTCAAAGAGGAGCTGATCCCAGCCCAGGCTGACAAGCTGCTTTTCATCCTGGCCCCGGTCATCACCGTCCTGCCAGCTTTGATCATCCTGGCTGTCATCCCGCTTGGACCGCGGGTTCAAGTCGGCGGGCAATCCATCAGCCTGGGCTTGGCCTCCAATGTGAACGTAGGCGTGCTGTACATCCTGGCTGTTGCCTCGATCGCGGTCTACGGGATCGTGATTGCCGGTTGGTCTTCATCCAACAAGTACGCTCTGATGGGCGGCTTGCGATCATCGGCCCAGATGGTGTCCTACGAATTGGCGCTAGGCCTGTCGGTGATCGGTCCGATCATCCTGGCCGGCTCGATGGGCATCGATGAGATCGTTGCCGGGCAGCGCGGACTGTGGTACGCCATCCTGCAGCCGCTTGGTTTCCTGATCTTCTTTATCGCGACCGTGGCCGAGGTGAACCGGTCGCCCTTCGATATGCCGGAAGCTGAGCAGGAACTAACAGCTGGCTATCATGTCGAGTACTCCGGCATGAAATTCGCGCTGTTCTTTATGGCCGAATACGGCAAGATGATTGCGGTCAGCTTCATCGGCGTCACGCTCTTCCTGGGTGGATACCTGGGGCCATATGTTGATCGCTTCTGGTGGTTGGGGCCGATCTACCTGGTGATCAAGGTTGTGGTGATGCTCTTCCTGCTGGTCTGGATCCGCGCCACCCTGCCCCGGTTCCGCTATGACCGCTTGATGGCTTTTGGCTGGAAAATCCTGTTGCCGCTGTCGCTCCTGAACGTGCTCGTCACGGCGGTTGTGGTTGTATTGGTAGGAGGGTAGGCGATGAAGCCGCTTGAAATCCTGCGCAGGTTGCCAGAAATATTGCGCGGTCTGTGGACGGTCTTTAAGAGTATTTTCGAACCACCGGTGACCTATCAGTATCCAGAAGTAAAGCGACCGGTGCGGGAACGCTTCAAAGGCCGGCATGAGCTAAAGCGCTATGAGAATGGGCTTGAGAAATGCATCGGCTGCGCGTTGTGCGCCGCGGCTTGCCCGGCGGATGCTATTTTTGTCGAAGCATCCGAGAATACGGATGAAACCCGCTTCTCACCCGGCGAACGCTATGCCAGCACCTATGAAATCAACATGCTGCGCTGCATTTTCTGCGGGTATTGTGAAGACGCATGCCCGACCGAGGCCATCGTCCTCGAACACAATTACGAGCTCTCATTCACGAACCGCAGGGACGCGATTTATACCAAGGAAATGCTCATCGTCCCTGTTCCTGAGAACGGCAAGCCCACCCCCCAGCATGTCCCATCCGGAGCGTTCAATCGATCGATCCCGGAGATGAAAGATCCGGTTTAACCGGAGGAGTTCGAAGGAGTGATATGACGACTGATCTGGCGATCTTTCTCGGGCTGGCGGTGATTTCTACCCTGGCAGGGATCAGTATGCTGCTAAGCCGCAATTCGATCTATTCGGTGCTATTCCTGGTCCTGAACTTCCTGGCGGTAGCCACGCTCTATCTGCTCCTGAACGCGGCCTTCATCGCGATGGTGCAGATCACGGTCTACGCCGGCGCGATCATGGTTTTGTTTTTGTTTGTCGTCATGCTGCTTGGACCAGAGCGCGACCAGCTTGGCGGACCTTTTCGCTGGCAGCTTCCAGTTGCTGTTGTGCTCGCGGTAGGCCTCATGATCGAGCTGGGGTTTGTCATGCTCTCACGCAGCGACGGCCTGGTGAATGCTGTTTCCAGCCTGGGAGAGGGATTTGGCAGCCCCGCTTCAGTGGGCCGCTTGCTTTTCAGTGAGTACCTCGTGCCGTTCGAAATCACCTCCATCCTGCTCCTGGTGGCCATGATCGGGGCCATCGTACTCACCCGGAGCGGAAGCAGGGAGGGGCGATGAACATTCCCGCTTCGTATGTCCTTTCACTCTCGGGTGTGCTCTTCAGCCTGGGGATCCTGGGTGTCTTGATCCGGCGTAACGCGATCGTGATCTTCATGTCGATCGAATTGATGCTCAACTCGGCCAACCTGGCATTCATCACTTTCGCAAGGATGCTCGGTCCTTCCCCGGAAGCGTTGCGGGGTCACGTCATGGTTTTTTTCATCATCGCTGTGGCCGCGGCTGAAGTCGCCGTAGGTCTGGCGTTGATCGTCACCATTTTTCGCAACAAGGAAACCATCAACGTGGACGAAGTGAACAGCCTGCAGGGATGATGAAGCAGGCGGAGGCAGTGCATGACCTATCTTGAAATCGCACCGGCAGGTGGCTTGTACCTCTATGCTCCATTGATCATTGGGCTTCCGATCGCGGGGCTGCTGGTCAACATCTTCTTTGGCCGCCGGCTGGGAGAGCGTTTTGTAAGCCTGATCGCCAGCAGCGCGGTTGGCCTGGCTTTCCTGATCGCCATCCTGCAGTTAATCGCCTTGCTCGGACACCCAGAGGGATCGACGATCATGCTCGCTGACTGGATCACAATTGGCGAGCTCTCAGTACCCTGGTCATTGAAGGTCGACACACTCTCGACGACGATGATGTTGATGGTCACAGGTGTGAGCACGCTGATCCACATCTATGCCATCGGGTACATGCACGAGGATGTACGCTTCAAGGGGGATCCCGGGCGCTACACACGCTTCTTTATCTTCTTCAACCTGTTCGTGGCAACGATGATGGTGCTGGTCACCGCCGATAACTACTTGATGATGTTCGTCGGTTGGGAAGGCGTCGGGCTGTGCTCCTATCTGCTGATCGGATTCTGGTATGAGAAGGGAGCAGATGGGATCGGGAATGCGGTCGCGGGCAAGAAAGCCTTTGTGACGAACCGCATCGGGGACTTTGGTTTCCTGATTGCCATGTTCCTGATCTTCGGTGCAGCCGGGAGCCTGCGTTTTGAAGAGGTCTTCCATTGGGCGGAGACGACAGGGCTGGCGAATGCAGGTGTGATCACGGCGATCACGCTTTTTATGCTTCTCGGCGCAACCGGTAAATCTGCTCAGCTCCCACTGTTTGTATGGCTGCCGGATGCCATGGCGGGTCCGACGCCGGTCTCGGCTCTTATCCACGCTGCCACCATGGTCACCGCCGGGATTTACATGATCGCCCGCAGTGCGCCGCTCTTCGCGGTGGCAGACATTTCCTCCAATGTGACTGCTTTTATCGGTGCGGCGACGGCTCTCTTCGCAGCGACGATCGCGGTCGGGCAGTTCGACATCAAACGCGTGCTGGCTTATTCGACCATCAGCCAGCTTGGGTTCATGATGGCCGCGGTTGGCCTGGGGGCGTATGTCGCCGGCATGTTCCACCTCGTGGCGCACGCGTTTTTCAAGGCCTTGCTTTTCCTGTCAGCGGGCTCGGTCATTCAGGGTGTGGAGCATGAGCACCATCGTCTCGAACATGACCCCGGAGCGCACGCTGAACCCTTCGACCCGCAGGACATGCGCAACATGGGTGGCTTGCGTAGCCGTATGCCGATCACGTTCTGGGTCTATTTGATCGGAGCACTGGCCCTGTCCGGTATTCCGCCGCTGGCCGGTTTTTTCTCGAAGGACGAGATCCTGGCGGATGCGAGCATGAGCAATAACCTGGTCTACGTCCTGCTGGCTGCAGCGGCCTTCCTGACGGCTTTCTACATGGGCCGTCAAATCCTGATGGTCTTCTTCGGCCAGGCCCGAAGTGATGCAGCCGGGCATGCACGCGAGAACCCGCCTGTGATGACCGTGCCGTTGATGATGCTGGCCGGTCTTTCCATCCTGGGTGGTGCGCTTAACCTGCCCGGAGTGCATACGCTGACGGATTGGCTGGAGCACACTCTGGAGCATGTCCACGCGACCGAATTCAATATGCTTGTGGCTGTGATCAGCGTCGGATTGGCACTGGCTGCGATCCTGCTGGCATGGACGCTTTATGGCCGCGAAACCCTGAAGACCGGGCAGCCAGACCCATTGCGGCGCATCCTGGGCCCGCTTTTTACCGCACTGGAGAATAAGTGGTGGGTAGATGAACTTTACGAATTCTTGTTTATCCGGCCTTACGTGCGGATTTCACATTTCCTGGCAGTGACTCTGGACTGGCGTTTCTGGCACGATTGGTTCCATGACAGGGTTCTTGGTGCCACTTTCCGCAACGGCACACGTTGGCTGGCGCAGAGCTTCGATCTGAAGGTGATCGATGCCGCCGCCAACGGCCTGGGTAACCTTACACAGGGTGCTGCTTTAGGTCTGCGCAAGCTGCAGACGGGTTACGTCCGCACGTATGCTCTTGCACTCTTCGTTGGCGTGATGCTCGTGCTGACGTACGTCATCATCGCTTAGATTGGCTGAGGACATCTTATGAACCCATCCACTTCCCTGCTCACCTGGTTGACCTTCTCCCCCTTGCTGGGCGTGCTGGTGATCCTGTTCCTGCCCAAGGACCGCAAGCCGTTGATCCGTTGGGTTGCGTTACTCGCATCACTAGTCACGTTTGCGGTATCGATCGTGATGCTGGTCCGTTTCAACAGCAACAGCGGGGCGATCCAGATGATGGAGAGGCGTCCCTGGTTCCAACTGGCCGGGATTGACATCGAGTATGCCCTGGGCATCGACGGACTGAGCGTATTGCTTGTGCTCCTGACGACCTTCCTCACGCCGATCTCGATCCTTTCTACCTGGTCTGCGATCGAGGAACGACTGAAGGAGTTCATGATCTTCTTCCTGCTGCTCGAAGTGGGGATGATCGGGGTTTTCGTGGCGCTGGACCTGTTCCTGTTCTATATCTTCTGGGAGTTCACGCTGGTGCCGATGTACTTCCTGATCGGGATCTGGGGTGGCCCCCGGCGAGTGTACGCAGCGATCAAGTTCTTCCTGTACACGATGGCCGGTTCGATCCTGATGCTGCTGGCAATCCTCTGGCTTGGGCTGCAGTTCGACAGCTTCTCGCTGCCGGATCTGATCGCTGCCGGCGGCATCTCGGGGAGCATCCAGATCTGGTTGTTCCTGGCGTTCGCGGCCGCGTTTGCGATCAAGGTCCCGATGTGGCCACTCCACTCGTGGCTTCCCGATGCTCACGTGGAAGCTCCAACCGCTGGTTCGGTGATCCTGGCCGGGGTACTCCTGAAGATGGGCACCTACGGCTTCTTGCGCTTCAACCTGCCGCTCTTCCCTGAAGCAGCCGTCCGCCTGGCGCCGTGGATGGCGCTCTTCGCCGTCATCGGCATCATCTATGGCGCGGCGGTCTCCTATGCACAGAAGGATGTGAAAAAGCTGGTCGCCTATTCATCGGTAAGCCACCTCGGATTCGTCATCCTGGGGTTGTTCGCACTGAACCCACAGGGCATCCAGGGCGGGATCCTGCAGATGGTGAACCATGGTTTGAGCACGGGAGCGTTGTTTATCATCGTCGGGATGATCTACGAAAGGCGCCACACACGGGAAATGGACGCTTTCGGTGGCTTGTGGAAGATCATGCCCGTATATGGAGCGTTGACGCTGATCGTGACACTCTCGTCGATGGGACTGCCCGGCCTGAACGGCTTTGTCGGGGAGTTCACGATCCTGCTGGGTGCCTTCGGATCGAAGGCTATCGGTTCGCCCTGGTTTGCCGGGGCTGCGGCGGTGGGGGTGATCCTGGCCGCAATCTACATGCTCTTCATGTACCAGAAGCTGTTCCTTGGCCCCCTCGATAAGGAAGAGAACAAGGCGTTAAAGGACCTCAATCTGCGGGAGATCGTGACGATCGTACCGCTAATCGTGTTCATTTTCTGGATCGGTCTCTACCCGCGCCCCTTCTTCAATCTTATGGCTCCGGCGGTGGAAAAGCTAGCGGCAGCCCTACAGGCGGCAGCGATGGTGGTGCATTGATATGAACTCGCAGGATTTATTGACCGCACTCCCAGTCCTGGTCGTCGCTGGCTTTGCCTGCCTGCTGCTGATCGTCGATCTCTTTATCCCTGCCGCACGTAAGGGTTACACGGCGGGTCTGGCTGCGCTGACACTGGCCGCGGCGATCCTGGTCATTCTGCTCCAGGTCGCAGGGGATCACACCGCCTTCGGCGGCATGATCATCCAGGATGGGTTTAGCCGCTTCCTGCAGCTGCTCTTTCTGGTTGTCGGTCTTGTCGCTATCGGGCAGGCCTATTCCTACATCCGTCGCCAGGGGATCGAACGCGGGGAATACTATGTGCTGCTGCTTTTCAGCATCACGGGCATGATGCTCATGGCGAGCGCCGGCGACTTGATCGTCATCTTCGTTGCACTCGAACTGCTCTCGATCCCGCTCTATGTGCTCTCGGGCTTCGCACGTCCCGAACCGGCCTCGGAAGAATCGGCCTTGAAATATTTCCTGCTGGGCGCTTTCGCCTCGAGCTTTTTGGTCTACGGCATCGCGCTCATCTTTGGCACGACAGGAACAACCCAGATCGCGGGAGTATTCGAAGCGATCCAGAGCGCAGGTAGCGTACCGCAGTTGTTCTTGCTCGGCGCGGGCATGATCCTGGTGGGCCTGGGGTTCAAGGTGGCGGCCGTGCCCTTCCATATGTGGACGCCGGACGTCTATCAGGGGGCGCCCTCCTCAGTTGCGGCGTTCATGTCGGTCGGAGCCAAGGCTGGAGGGTTCGCGGCGCTGCTGCGGATCCTTCTGGCAGCCTTCCCCGCCGTAGCCAGCACGTGGGGGCCAATTACGATGTGGCTTTCGGCGTTGACGATGATCTGGGGCAACGTGGCGGCGATCGCGCAGACGAACATCAAACGTATGCTGGCCTATTCCAGCATCGCTCACGCCGGCTACATCCTGATGGCTGTCCCGGCTGCGGTCAATCAGGCTGCTGCCGGCCAGGCGATTCATGGTGCGCTCTTCTACCTGGCGGCGTATGCCATCACGAACCTGGGCGCCTGGGGCGTTGTCCTCTGCCTTGAAAAAGCCAAGGGCGGGGGGTTGGAGATCGATGACTACGCCGGCCTGGGAGTGCGGCACCCAATTCTTGCCCTCTCGATGGCGCTCTTCATGCTTTCGCTCACCGGAGTCCCACCGACGGTCGGATTTATCGGCAAATTCTACCTGTTCCGGGCTGTGATCAATGCCGATCTGGTCTGGTTGGCGATCGTGGGCGTGCTCACCTCGCTTGTCTCGGCTTTCTACTACCTGAGGGTGATCGTCACGATGTACATGCGTGAGGGAGACCCGGAAACATCCGGCGATATTATGCTCAACACGACGGTCTGGGCAGCCGCCCTGGGGACGTTTATATTCGGGGTACTTCCTGGACCCTTGCTGGCGCTTGTCGAGCGGGCAGGTTTGATCCAATTCCTACCCTAAAACAGCAGGCTTGTTTGCTCAGCCTGCCGGGATCTCCCGGCAGGCTTTTTTGTTCACTTGGTGGGTGACCTTCAGGTGGGACCCTGACCAAACGGTCATTCACCTGCTGTAGATGACCCATTATGATATAGGCGATGAAGCAGGAGCAGGGAGTGGAGGGAATGAAAAAGGCAAGGGCGCATGTCCTCATCACGGGACGTGTTCAGGGGGTTAGCTTCCGCTACTACACGATGGAGGAGGCTCGCCGGCGGGAACTTACGGGCTGGGTGCGCAATCTTTGGGATGGACGTGTCGAAGCGGTATTTGAGGGTGAAGCAAGTGAGGTCGAGTCGATGCTTGCCTGGTGCGAACATGGCCCCACATCGGCTTCCGTTACGGAAGTCCAGGCAACGCCGGGCACACCCACCGGGGAGTTCGAGAATTTCCGTATTCGCATCAACGCCAGCACCAGAGGATAAATTACCCCTGGTGAACAGGGTTATTTTGCACTAGAAGGGGCGAAGCTAAGGATAAAAGCTGTGGCCGTAATCAAAGGGGGAAGCGCCCGGTCGCGAGACCGGGCGCTTCCGTTGTAGGGTGGTGGAACCCATACCTTTGGAAGGAGGCTGCCCGCCTCTCTATACCCTGTAGACGCTCATCAAGGAAGCCCGCAGGTTGACGAACAAACCTGACCAGTCTTGCAAGAACTTCGCAACCACCTCACCCTGGCAGGACGTCTCAACCACCAGGTGGGGGATCCCCTCGGCCCCGCCCAGGAATATCATGTAGGGTGAGCTTGCCGCTTCACCCTTGATAACGAAGGACGGACTACCATCAGCGGGACCTTCGACGATAAAGCTCATCGATCCTGCCGGTTCACCGGCCACGTCTGCCTGGGAGCGGCCGCCTGGTTCCGATTCAACGCTGGTGGAGAGGATGCCACCCTCCACTGTCTCGATTTCGAAGCGGAGCGCCGAACCGCTGGCTGCTTCGCGGACGAGGAACGGCCTTCCCATCTCCGGCGCCATTGCATGGGCCGAGGCGTTAGCCTGCGGTATGAATGCGGCGATGGCGAGCATTGCAATGGGGACAAAGATCCGGCTTGTACACTTTCTGGTGTTCATGGTGTCCTTCTTCGGGTTGAGCAACATGCCGTCGTATGCCAACATATTATGTTTTCGAACCTGGTTTGTCTGTCAAATTACAGGCACAAGGATAGCGATCTTCTAGGAGCCATCTCAGCCGATTATTTCCTAAACGGTAGCGAAAGCGGACGTAATAGAGGTTGAACATCCAGTCGCTTTATCGGGTGCTCTTGAGATCACAGGGCAATCAGCAGATTCCTGCTCCGTGCTCGAGATGGTTACTGCAAAGCGTTGAGACTGAGCAAGTAGCACCTCAAGTTCACAGGAGATCCACTCCAATAACGAAGATAGATCGAAAGCATGTCGGCCAGGTAAGGGCTCTTAATAACGAAAAAGGGGCTTTGTTTGAGGTAAATGGAAAGAGTGAACGAGCGTTACTCCGGGCGGCGAATCTCGTAGCTGTCGAAATCGCGCGCCACGGTAGCACGGGGGAAGATACTCTGAGCTTCAGTCAAGATATCCCGTTCGCGATAGCGGCGTGAAATGTGCGTGAGGAAGAGCTGGCCCACACCAGCATCCCTGGCCAGCGTGGCCGAATCGGCGGCCGTAAGATGCCCGAACTCGCGCGCCAGTTTAACTTCAACCGACAGATAGGTCGCCTCGATGATCAGCGCGTCCGCCTTTGCGACGATGCTCTCCAGGCCGGATGTACTCCCGCAATCCCCGACATGCACGAGGCGTGCGCCCAGACGGGCGGGTCCAACCACATCTTCGGGCGAGATCCGCCGGCCATCGGCAAGCTTGACCTTCTTGCCTGCCACGAGCTGCTTGCGCATTGATCCGGCAGGAATCCCGAGCGCTTCGGCGCGGTCGGGCAGGAAGGGGCGCTTCTCGGCTTCTTCAAAATGAAACCCGAAGCATCCCGGCCCGCGGTGCTGCACGGGAAAAGCGGAGACCTTCAAGTCATTTTCTTCGATGATGACCCCGGGCTCGATGATGCGCAGATCGATCTCGATCCGAGGTTTCGCTCCCCGCAGAACGACACCGAAAAGCAGGTCGTGGATGCGTTTCATCGCCCATTCGCCGGCCCAGATCTCGAGCTTGTCGATTGTTTCCCAGCGCGAAAAGGTTGAGATCAAGCCAGCCAAACCTAAGATGTGATCGAGATCTCCATGCGTGATCAGGATGTGGTTCAGGCGTCGGAAACCGAGGCCGGAGCGGAGGATCTGGCGCTGGGTGCCCTCTCCACAGTCGATCAGGAAGCGCTGATCACGGTAGGAGATGAGCTGCGAGGAGAGGCCACGGTTGATCGAAGGGGCCGCGGCAGAAGTACCAAGGAATGTGATTTCGAACAAGGGCGCCCCTGTGTGTGCTCTGGATCCGAGCCGGGTTCAAGGGCCTTATTGTACCTTAATCGATTCGTTTATCGGGTTGTCCGATCACGTGCTGAGCATGCTCTTGGCGGAACTTGAGCCGGCGGTGAGCGCGGCCAGCCCAATCAGCATCGCCGCGCTGGAGGCGTAGATCACCCACGTGCTCAGCCCCCAGGCAGTTACAAGCGCCATGGCCAGCGCCAGGTAGGTGCGGTGAAAGGACCGCTGCCAAACCAAGGTCGGGATCCAACCTGGCCGGGTTGCGGCGATGCCGATCGTCAAACACCCGGCTCCGCACAGGATCAATCGCGCTGGTATCGCCCAGCCATCTAACCCGATCAGCATCGCTGTGGCTGGCAAGAAAACCAGGATCGTGAAGACGAACGCGATCCACCGTGCCGTGCCTTTCGATCCCTGGCTGCTGTGCAGGAGATACCCCAGGGCGAACGAAAAGCCCATGTAGATTGTGGCGATGCCGAGCGCCTGCGTTATATAGAGCAGCTGCATATAAGACCTTCCTGGCAGCAATATGGACTGGATGGATCGCCTCTTTAGGGCAATACGCTGCAGGGGATACGGATGCAAGGAGTATGCCGTGCAGGTCAGGCAGTGCGTGCGATGGCCGTCAGGCAGAGGATGATGACCGAAAGCAGGAGATGGATCCGGACAAGGCGCCTGTCCTGCTGCGGGAGACCCACTTCGATTCCAGTGGATCCACCCGGGGCAAGCGAGCTGCGCAGTTGCTCGCGCGACAAACGTGGGTAGAGGGCCCAAGTCTGGCAGGCGAGGAGTGTGACCATGCCGGCGATGGCAATATGCTTGAGCAGGATGGCGACCGACCAGCGGTTGGTAAAGTTGAGGAAACCAGCATAATTGGGGTTGACCGTTATCTGCATGAGCCCGGTTCCAGTGAGGATGGCCAGGCTCAACCAGGCCAGCGGTTGAAAACGCCGCCTGAGCTTGCCGTTGAGTTCCCGGATCGACTGCGTATTTGAAATGGAATAAGCGAGGGGCAGGAGTAGTACAGCCTGAAACGTAATCCCCCCGATCCAGACTACCGTGGCGAGTAGATGCAGGCTGTATGCTGCGGTCAGCACCCAGCCAGGCATGCCACTCTCAGCCGCCGCCATTGCCTCCGCCAGGTCCGTCGGGGGTGGGGGTCAAGGTTGGCGTGGGTGTCATCGTTGCCGGGGGCGGTGGTGGAGGGGCCGAGGCCTCTGCGCACACTTCCGCCGCCTTGGTAGCTGTCGGTTCCATTTCCGGGTAGGGCCAGGCTTCGAGTGAACTGCCGTATTGTTCTTGCGCGGCACACGGATCGCCGGCATTCAGGAGTTGATCCCCGTATTCCCAGGCTGCGTTTCCATACTTCGAGCACGAGTCGATCGTTGCCCCCTGTTCACATAGCGGCCCGAAGAGCTCAGCGGCTCTGCCCCAGTTCAGTCCAAGATAGCTGTTGGCAAGCAGGTATTGCTGGGCGAGAGATTCGCGGAACATGGCGTCCCGGTCGAGGGGACCAAAGCGCTGAGCAAGGCTCAAGTTATAGAGCCCCTCCTCCATCTCGCCACCCGAGATGAGCTCCATGCCGCGGTTGCGCAGCGCAATATACATCATGCCATCCACGCGGATTGATTGGTATTCCGAATCCTTTCCCCGCAGAGCGAGCAGCTTGTTAATGGCCAGCGTCCAATCACTCGCTGCCAGCGCAGCTTCAGCCTGGGCGAAAAGGTCCTCAGGTGGAGACGGATCGGGGGTGGGTGTTGGGGCAGAGAGAGGGGTCACTGTGGGGACGTTGGTATTCACCAGGGCTTCGACCAGCAGATCTTCAGCCCCGGGGTACGCAGGATCGTAGCGGATGATCGCTTCAAAACGTTGGCGGGCGTTCTCGTAGCGCCCGGCTTCCAGGTCCGCCACACCTAATTCAAACTGTTCGAGCAGAGCGCGCGAGATCTCATCATCCACGATGTTGCGGTTGATGCCCCGCCCCTGTGTGTACGCCACCCCGCCGACAAAGAGCAGCGCCAGTAAGTAAGCGAGAAAGATATAAAGCACCCGTTTGCGGGATGGCCTAGGAATCGGATCAGCCTCGATTTCAGCCGTATCCTGGTTCATATTATCGGGTTCGCTTTCGGCCGGGTTCGGAAACATGCCGGGATTATACCGTACTTGATTTTCCACTCAGAAGACCGCAGCTTGAGCACAGGTTGGCCGTCGGGGCGCTCTTCTTGACGCTCATTCTCGGCGGGTGGTAAGATGCTCATCCAGCCGTTTATCCTGTGACAGGGTTCACAAGACGCCATGTATCTCAGTGGGAGCAAGTGGAATCTACGCCGTAAGCGCAAGCGGTCAAATCCGCTTCGCATCATATTCCTGCTCCTGGTGATCGCGGCCCTTTTTTATTTCTGGCAGGTGTACGTCCCGGACATTCCTACCCCCTTCATCCCGACACCGACACCGACCCGAAGCCCTGCCTCCATTGTCGTGGAGGCAGAAACGTTCTTTCAGGCCGGCCAGCTCGAGCTAGCAGCTGATTCCTACAAGCAGGCCATAACAGTCGATCCGCGTGAGCCGAAGTATTATATAGAGCTGGCGCGGGTTTATATGTATGCGGGCAAGTATGAGGAAGCTGAAACTGCAGCGCGGGATGCCCTCGTCTTGACCGATTCTGCCCTAGCTCATGCGTTCCTGGGCTGGTCGCTCGATTTCCAGGCCGGCTATGCTGAAGACGAAACTGAGCGACTCGACCTGCTGGCGCAGGCGCTGTCCGAGGTGAAGTTGGCTGTCGACCGTAATCCGAACATCCCAGAGGTAAGGGCTTTCCACGCTGAAGTGTTGATGGACTCGAACTTCGATAATTATGAGCAGGCGCTGGGCGAAGCGCGTGCTGCTATTGCCATGGACAACAAGTCGCTGGAGGCGAACCGTGCCCTGGCCTATGTATGGGAATTGACTGGCAACCGGGAACTTGCGCTTGATTCCTACATCGCAGCCCGCGATATCAACCCCAAGCTGCCGCGCATCCACATCGATGTGGGAAATATGCTGCGTGCCTTGAACGATATCGATGGCGCCCGGGCTAGTTACCTGAACGCAGTGGCGTTGGCCCCGACCTGGACCGAGCCGCTGACACTGCTAGTCCAGCTCTATGCCGGGGTAGGGGAGTATGGGATCGCCAGCCAGTATGCGCGCCAGGCGGTTGATCTTGACCCTGGAAACGCCAAGCTCCGGGGGAATCTGGGGCGAATGTACTATCACAGCGGGGTCTACGATGAGGCGATCGCGCAATTCAATCTGGCCATTCGCGGCGGACCATCACCGGAAGGCGTCGATGTAATTAGCTTACAGATCAGCGGTGACCCCCGCGTGCTTGAGTACTACTACACGTATGGTCTGGCATTGGCTAAATCGGGGATATGCGATAAAACCACAATCGATCTTTTCACCGCCATCCTGCAGCTGGCACCGGAGGACGAGATCGCCGTGTTCAATGCCGAAGAAGGCCTCGTGCTGTGCGGTGAACTTGAGCGCACTCCGACTCCTGAAACAACCCCTGAAGCAGGATCCTGAACGATCGGAAATCTCCATGAGGCTTACTGGCGAAAAGCTCACCCTTGGTGAAGCGCGCAACCGCTCCAATCCCTGGCGGGTGCTCGTTCTGCTGGCCTTGATTATCGCCGGGCTCTTTCTGATTCGCGGGTGGCAGAGCGGTGATGTTCAACCCCTCTTCGCTCCAACGCCTGGGCCCACCCGCAATTCGACCTCCTTCGCCGATGAAGCGGAGGCGCACTTCAGCGCTGGGAATCTGTTCGCTTCGATTGAAGCATTCCAGCAAGCGGTGGCGGTTGAACCTCAGAATGGAATCCTGTGGGCGAAGATGGCACGTGTGCAAACCTATGCCAGTGATCTCCTGACCACACTGGCCGAGCGCCGTGATCTCTTGAGCCAGGCTCGATTCTCGATCAACAGGGCTATCGAAGTTGCACCTGGTGAATCCTTCGCTCATGCTGTTAAAACCCTGGTATACGATTGGTCCGCCTCAGCTGAAGTCGAAGACGAGATTGCCGTTGGAGACCTGGTACGAGTGACCGTGGCCGGTATGGAGGGTGGACGGATTGAGGCGGGGGTCATTGAAATCGAGGGTTCCGGTGAGACCAGCGCGCAGGGGTCGGCTACGAATGCAGCTGTCAGTGAGGGTTCATTCACAGGCACCGTGGAGGCCATCGGACAGGATGGCTGGGTGATCGATGGCCAGACGATATACATCTCGCCCTTGACCGTCATCAGATCGAAGAATCGACGACAGGTGTTCCTGCTTGAGGCGGATGGGGCCGCCACGCGCGCAATCCAGCTCGATCCGGAAAACGTGCTGGCCAATGCCTACCAGGCAGAGGTTCGCGTCGATCAAGGCAACGTCGCCCAGGCTGCCGATCTGGCGCAAGCGGCGGCTGAGAGGGCGCCATCCGTTATTCGGGAAGTCCAGTACTTAATGGATGTGCACCGCGTCTACGCAACGGTACTTGAGAATCAGGGCCTGTATGTTGCTGCGATCGAGGAATACCAGAAAGCCGTTAAGATCGCGCCCAACCTGACCTTTCTCTACCTGCGGATCGGAGCCAATTTCCGCCGTCTGGCAGCCTCGGCTCCCAACCCGGCTGAGCGGCGGAAATTGGTTGATCTGGCGCTCGAGAGTTTCGAAAAAGCCGCCCGCATCAACGATCAACTTCGGATCGCTGATCCGAATCCCTACCTGGCGATAGGCCGTACCTATATGCAGGAAGGCGAGTTCTTCATCGCTGCGCTCAACATCGAGCGCGCCGTGGAGATCGATCCGACCAATCCCGAGATCTACGCCCGGCTGGCAAGCGTTTATTTCCAGGCTCGAAACTACGAGAGCTCGATTAAGACCTTTAAGTGTGCGCTGGATGGTTGTACCACTGCGGAGAGCGGAGATCTGCTGTGTGAATTGGGGATCTACTTCTGCGAAGCGGGGACTGAGCAGGCGCTGGCTGTGGGGCGCGAGGTGCGAAGCCTGCCGCTCTCTGAGGAGAGCGTGGAATACTATTACACCTACGGTTCGGCCTTGACATATTACGCCGGTGATCCTGACCAGCCTGAGGCTTGCGTTGACGCTGAGCGCATCTTCCGCCAACTAATGGATGCCTACGCTCAGGACCCCCTCATAAGTGCTATCGTCGACGAGGGGCGGGCGCTTTGTGCAGGGCCAGTCGCCCCCCAACCCGAAACAAGCTCCACACCCATGGCCAGCAGCACCATCACACCTACCCCTTGACACGCGGGATCAGCTTAGGTACACTTACGAGGCAATTAGCACTCTAGTACCTAGAGTGCTAATGTGGGTAAAAGCCGTAATATCTCAACCTATTTTTTCAAGGAGGGTCGGAATGGCACTCAAGATAAAACCTCTGGCCGATCGGCTGGTAGTCAAGCCTCTTGAGCAAGAGGAAGTGACACCGAGCGGGATCGTGCTCCCCGAGACGGCGAAAGAGAAGCCGCAGAAGGGCGAGGTGCTGGCAGTCGGGCCAGGTGCACGCAATGAAGATGGTGAGCATGTGGCGCTCGAGGTATCCGTGAAGGACACTGTGCTTTTCGCCAAGTATGCGGGAACCGAGATCAAGATGGATGGGGAGAAAGTACTCATCCTGCGCGAAAGCGACATCCTGGCTATCCTCGAAGGATAGGTTTAGGAATTTCCAAGAAGAGAATCTTAAGAGGAGTGGATAGACTATGTCTGCAAAGCAATTAGCGTTTTCTGAGGATGCTCGTCGGCGGCTGAAAGCCGGCATAGATGTGCTGGCCAGCGCAGTCGCTACAACCCTGGGACCCAAGGGCCGCAATGTTGCCCTGGATCGCAAATTTGGATCGCCGACCATTACCCACGACGGCGTCACGGTTGCCAAGGAGATCGAGCTCGAGGACCCGTTTGAGAACATGGGTGCCCAGCTCCTGAAAGAAGCAGCCACGAAGACGAACGACATCGCCGGTGATGGCACAACCACCTCCACCGTCCTGGCACACGCGATTGTGACCAATGGTCTAAAAAGC
>DAOUEJ010000186.1:0-14500 GCA_034430615.1 Anaerolineales bacterium
AGGTCGGATCGTAGCCACAATAAACCCGGAGGGGTACACCGGAGCGCTCAGAGGTGATCAGGCGCTCGCGGAGTTCATTTTCCATCGATTCCTTGATCTGATCATCACCATATTCGGCGCCCCGCATCAATATGGCTAGCTGGTCATCAACCCGTTGATCAGACTTCATCGGTCGTCCTCTTTGCTGGAATACGGCTCCCCAGTGCCTATCGTCAGTAACATCCTATCGTGCCGCTCATCTGACTTTCAAATCATCCAATCCAATTAGAGACTTTTCCATGGTATTACCTATCGCCGCCAGCAGCCTTCCCCTAATCGATGTCACCAGCGACCTACGCGCTGATCATAGCACAGCGTCAGACACGCGTCACGCAGGCGGTTGCAGGCTCCGGCTGCAAGTCCACCCTTCCCTGTCTGCGGAGACTGCGGAGAGGTTTGCCAAACCCACGATCCCAGAAACCAGATCTTCTCCTCCAACCACACCCGTCTTGATAGAACTCCCCCAACCCGTATTCAAGACCGTGCCCGTCTGGAAGCTGAAATTGGCGATTGAGCTCTCGACCAGCACCCGCCAACCGCTGCCGCGTGGATAAGCATGTATCCGGGTCAAGTCCTCCCAGCGAATCCAGCGATCCCGCAGTGGATTCTTATATCGCATACCCTCAGGCGAGAGATCAATGCGGGTTCTCCGTTCCATCCATGTACCGAAGCTGATCAAGATCGCTGCCAGGAAGAGGAGCACAAATATAACGAGCAGAGCAGTAAGCCGGATTTGCATGCTCCAGCGTAGATAGATCAAAAGGGCAAGCAGCGCCATCGCAAGTGACCATGCCATGCGCTCACCTTGCCGGTCCATCGCGATCGGTGTAAATGTCTCCGAGTTGGAGATATGCCTGCCGATGAGCAGCCATTCGGGCGGGTTCATTGAAGCAGGCTTCTCTGACATTACGCAGACACCGAAGAACGGTCATTTGACGGCCGCATGGAAAACCTCCCGGAATGATTCCATAACATGCTCAAGAGCGCCATCATCGATATCGGCATGTAGAACGAGGCGAAAACGACCAGAGCGGGACGGTGACATGATCACATCCCGTTCTTCGAGCGAGGTGATGAGGGATTCACCGTCAAGTGGCGCCGCCTCTGTCAAGCGGAAGAAGAGCATGTTGGTTTGTGGATTAAGTGGCTCGAGCTCCACGCCAGGCAGCGTGGTCAGAACTCCCGCCAATGCTCGGGTCCGGGCGTGATCCTCGGCAATCCGTTCGACCATCGTCTCCAGTGCCACGATGCCCGCCGCAGCCAGAATGCCAGCCTGGCGCATGCCACCTCCGAGTAATTTGCGGATCCGGAGTGCGCTGGTGATAAAATCTTCATCGCCGCAAAGAACCGATCCGACCGGGGCACTCAAGCCTTTCGAAAGGCAAAAAGTGATCGAGTCGGCGGGTTGAGCGAGCGATGCGGCCGGGATCCCAAGGGCAACCGCAGCGTTGAATATGCGCGCACCGTCGATATGAAGTTGAATGTCGTTTGAATGAGCGAGATCAGCCACCTCACGCGTATATGGCTCTGTCAGCACGGTCCCGCCGCAGATATTGTGCGTATTCTCCAGACAGATCAGCTTGGTGATGGGGTAATGGATGTTGTCCGGGCGTATCGCCGCTTGTAGGTCATCGAGGGCGATCGAACCATCCTGCTGGTTCGGTACTGCCATAGTGTGGACCCCACCCAACACTGATACGCCTCCCGCTTCGTTGATATACGTGTGCGATCGATCTCCGACGATGACCTCAGCCCCCCGACCACAGTGAACGAGCACAGCGATTAAGTTACCCATCGTGCCGGATGGAACGAATAGACCAGCCTCCATTCCGACCATGCCGGCTGCCAGCGCCTCAAGACGATTAACAGTGGGATCCTCCTTATAGACATCATCGCCAACCTCAGCCTGAGCCATTGCTGAACGCATGGCATCGGTTGGCAAGGTCACGGTATCTGAGCGTAGATCGATGCGGTTTTCCACTTTATCTCCTTGATCTTTTCCAGCGGGAACGTTCCAGGTCTAGTCTTGCAATCCATCCCCCCTGAGTTGTGAGAGAACCTGCTCAAAATCATCTGGAAGAGGAGCCACAAAATGCTTATCCTGTGTGCCTCCCGGGAGCCTGATCTCCAGCCTGTGAGCATGGAGCATCTGGCGTGGAAATCGATCAAGCGACTTACGCCTGCCATATACCCTATCGCCGGCAACCGGGCAGCCAAGAAACGCAAGGTGGACACGAATCTGATGGGTGCGGCCAGTCAACGGTTCGACCTCAAGCAGCGCGTGCTCGTGAAAACGTTCGAGCACGAGATAGGACGAGATGGCGCTCCGGCCGCGACCTTCTGAAACAACGGCCATGCGTTTCCGATTCTTCACATCACGCCCAATCGCTGCCTCAACCCGCCCCCTCTGCGTAGGGGGAAATCCATCCGTCAGCGCAAGATAGGATTTGTGAACTTTCCGATCTTTGAACTGCTCCTGCAGCCAACGATGAGCTTGATCGTCCTTGGCGAAGAGGATCAACCCAGAGGTGTCCTTATCCAGACGATGGACCACGCCCGGACGCTGTGTGCCACCCACCCCGCGCAAATCAGTGGCATGACCTAGAACAGCATGTACCAGAGTTCCACTTGAGTGACCAACCGAGGGATGGACAACCACACCGGCCGGCTTATTGATAACGAGCACACCCGAGTCTTCATAGATGATGTCGAGTGGAACGAGTTCGGGGATCAGCTCCGTTGGTTCAGGTGCGGGAATAGTGACCTGCAGTGCTTCTCCCCCTTCAAGCTTGAAGCCTGTTTTGGTCACTATGCGCCCGTCTACACGAACCCGCCCCTCCCGGATAAGATGCTGGAGGCGGTTTCGTGACATTTCCACGACCAAGGTAACCAGTAGCTGGTCCAGCCGGCCCCCGGGTGAAGGAACAGAAAACCGCAAGTGTCGGTCGTTCACCCCATGTCCATGCCCGTATGTTCATGTTCCGCAGGCTCAAACGTGGGAGCTTCTTCGTCTGCGGCCCGCCGCGCATGACGTTCTTCGAGCCACATCACGGCAATCAGGATGGCTGTCCCGATCGATATGCTCGAATCGGCAATATTGAAGACGGCAAAACGACCGACAGAAATGAAATCTGTCACCGTGCCGTGGATCAGGCGGGAGATTAGATTTCCGAGAGCACCGGCCAGCTGCAGGCTCAAGGCCAGTCGCAGAGCCCGTTGTTCACGCGGGACGCTGGGATAGTAGTAAATGATTCCAATGGATACGATCACCGCCACGATCGTGAAGATCATACTTCCGGAGGGGAACAGCCCGAAGGCTGCCCCCGTATTGTTGCTGTGCAAGATGCGAGCAAACGGGGCGAGCCAAGGAAATGGAGACCAGTATTCGCCTACCGCCAGGTTCGAACGGACAAGATACTTTGTCCATTGATCAAAGGCAACGACCCCCGCAGCAATGCCGATCAGGCTGAGATAGTCCTTCAGTTTCGCCAAATGACCCTCCTGAGATTATCTATAGTATCGCACTCCTCTTCGATCAGGCTCCGGTTTGAAGACTCATATCACACCTGGGGTTTTTACCCTGCTCACCCCCATAAGGAGGTTCTCCCCATCGAATTCGTGCTCACTCAGTTCCTCGCCGCTCACCTCATCGCTTGAACGTAGCATAGTGGCAAGTGTTTCTCCCTTGATATATTTAGAAAATTGATCAATGGCCTGTGACAGCCTGGGTGAAGCGTTGAAGACGATCTCGATCTCATCATCGACGTTGAAGTCAGCCTGTTTGCGCAGATCCTGTGCCCGGCGCACGAATTCCCGGGCCAGGCCTTCCAATTCAAGTTCTTCGGTCAGGTTCGTGAGCAGTGCCGCCAGGTACCCACCCTCCGTCGCTGCTGAAAACCCTTCTTGCGCCTCAACTCGCACCTCGATTTCATCAGGGAGGAGTTCGAGCTTTTCACCTTCCATCTCGACGCTGAGCGATTCTCCGCGCAGGAGCGCTTCGGCAGCCGTCTCAGGATCGAACTGGGCGATCAGCGCCCGGAGCGCCGGGAAACGGGCACCGTACTTTTGCCCGAGTTGTTTTGGCAGCGCTTTCAACGAATAGCGAACGGCTTCGGTTGCTGTATCAAGCAGCCTGACCCGCTTCACGTTGAGTTCCTCAGCCAGGAGCTCCTGGTAGGCCTCGACGATCTTGCGTTCCGCATGCGTGCTTACAGCAAAGGCAGCCTCAGACAGCGGTTGACGCAACTTGCGGTTGGCTTGATTTCGGGCTGCATGACCCAGCGAAACGAGTTTCTGGATGAGGCCCATCTCTCTGAGCAGCTCAGTATTTACCTCTGTAGATGTTACTTGCGGCCAGTGAGTGTGATGAACACTCTCTTCAGCGTCTGGATCGACCTGACGGACTAGATTCTGATGCATGGTCTCCACGATGAAAGGCGTGAAAGGGGCCAGCAAGCGCGTCAGCGTTACCAGCATCTCATACAGGGTCGCGTATGCGGCATGCTTGTCTTGATCGGAGTCCTCATCCAGGCCGGCCTTTGCCCAGAATCGCCTGCGGCTTCTCCGCAGGTACCAATTGCTCAGGTCATCCAGGAAAGCTCCAAGCCGCTCTGTAGCTCGCTGTGGATCGTAGACCTCAAGATCCTGCGTAACCTCCTCGATCGTTTCCTGCAGGCGCGCCCTGATCCAGCGATCTAGAGGGCTGAGCGTGATCGGTTTACTCGCGTCTGGCGACCAACCATCAAGATTTGCATAGGTTATGAAGAAGGCGTACACGTTCCAGAGAGGAAGCAGGAATTGCCGCCGGGCTTCGTTCGCTCGCTGATAACCGAAGATCAGGTCTTTTTCCGGCTTATGATTGCAGAACAACCAGCGCATGACATCTACGCCCATCTCATCTGCAGCCTCGTTGAACTCGATCATGTTGCCCCAGGACTTGTGCATTGCGCGCCCGTCCTCGGCCAAGAGCGTGGCATAGGTGAAGACATTCTTGAAGGGTGCCCGTCGCACGAGGATCGTACTCATCGACAGCAGGCTGTAGAACCAATTCCGGAACTGCCCGGGGAAGGATTCGCTGATGAAATCAGCCGGGAACCAACGCTCCCAGTAAGCAGGATCGCTTTTATAGCGCAATGTGCTCATGGCGACGACCCCCGCATCAAGCCACGGATTCCCGACGTCAGGGATACGCTTTGTGACACTCCCACACTGACTGCAGGCGATTTTCACCGCGTCGATGAAAGGACGATGCGGTGAATGCCCATCGAAGATTTCCCAACCTTCGACGGCGCGTTCGCGCAGTTCTTCCCGGCTCCCGATGACGTCAAAATGGCCGCACTCACTGCACTCCCAGATCGGAAGCGCCAA
This sequence comes from Anaerolineales bacterium, assembly GCA_034430615.1. Classification (GTDB taxonomy): domain Bacteria; phylum Chloroflexota; class Anaerolineae; order Anaerolineales; family E44-bin32; genus E44-bin32. The sequence goes on from DAOUEJ010000186.1 coordinate 5,407, forward strand.
TCCGTAGTAGCGCTTCTTCGAGATCATCCAATCGTGCATGTTGCGCAGCCAATCCAGCTCACGCTCCATGCCAAAGGACGGGAACCAGATCGTGTCCTGACTGACGACCTCCATAATCTGGTAGCGCAGGTTCGCCGTTTTCTCCTCTTCACTGACCTCTTCCAACGGCTTGTCTAACTGCTCGCCCATCGAAATAAACCATTCATCGACCAGGTGGAAGACCAATTCCTCGCCGCAACGCCAGCACACCGGGTAGCGGTGTTGATAATCCTTGATTCGGTATGCGAGCCCTTTCTTCTCTAGGTTCGAAAAAATGGGCTGTGCCACCTCGCGCACGCTCATCCCGCTCAACCAATCGAAGCCTGGCAGGAAGACCCCATCGCCATTGAGCGGCGCGATAACTGGAAGATTATATTGCTTGCTCAGCTGGAAGTCCTCGGCTCCGCAGCCCGGTGCGATATGAACGATCCCGGTGCCTTCATCCTCGCCAACCTCCTCCCACAGAAGGACGCGGTGGGCACCCGGTCCGCCCTTCTCGATCTGCATCGGCAGTTCATCGAACGGACCCGAATAGCGCCAGCCATCCATCTCACGCCCGCTTAGCTCAGACAGAACCTCGTATTCACCTTTCAGGACGCTGAGTGTGCCTTTACTCAGATAAAACGTTTCATCACCCTGTCGGACCCGCACATACGTTAAATCAGGTCCGACTGCGGCGGCGATGTTGCTGGTCAGGGTCCAGGGAGTCGTCGTCCAGACGAGCAAGCTCTCACCCTCACGCTCAAGCAGCGGAAAACGAAGCGTGATACTTGGATGGGTCAGCTCCTGGTATCCCTCCGTCACGATCTCATGTTGGCTGAGTCCAGTCCCGCAGCGAATGCACCAAGGCATGACATCCCTTCCCTTGAAGATCCAACCACGTTCGAAGCAGGATTTCAGCGCCGACCAGATTGTGTAATTGTTTTCATCCGAGAATGTAAAGTAGGATCCACCCAATTCCGGCATGCCCAGGTGCCCAACAAGCCATTCAACGCTGCCCGTGACTTCTCCCAACGGACCTTCTAACGTGAGCTCTTGGGAGGGATCCTCTGCCATTTTTTCTCGCAGCATCTCCAGCACTGTTGTATCGTTCCAGTCCATCCAATACCCAAGACGGATGCTCTGCTCGGTCTGAACCGCGGCGTACTTGAGCACTTGCTGCTTGCAAATGTTGACGAAGCGATCTAGTCCGTAGGCTTCGATATCGCGCTTGTTATTAAAACCCAGCTCACGCTCAACATTCACCTCTACCCATAGCCCCTGGCAATCAAACCCATTCTGGTAACGGGTTTGGAAGCCCTTCATCGCGGCAAAACGCTGGAATAGATCCTTATAGGTCCTTCCCCAACCATGGTGGACGCCCATCGGGTTATTTGCGGTGATGGGCCCATCAACAAAGGACCAGCGCGGACTGCTTGATCGGAGCTCGATCAGTTTCCGGAACGCCTGCGTATCCTCCCAGAACTTCAGGACCTCATGTTCCTGGTGGACAAAATCTACCTGTGTGGGGACTTCCTTAAACATAATTCACCTCAAGCCTCGAGCTCTACAACCAGACGTTTATTGATCGCACCCTTGCTCTTGTAATCGGTGATGCGAATCGGGCCTACCTCTCGCGTGTTGGCAACATGAGTCCCGCCATCCGCTTGTAGATCCAACCCTACGATCTCCACGACCCGCACTTGCTCGATGCCCGCAGGGAGCAGGTTGATCTTGGTCCGGATCAGATCGGGGATCTCGAATGCCTCTTCCCTGGGAAGAATTCTGGTCGATACATCTCTGGCAGCCTCGACTTCTATATTGATCCTCGATTCGATCTCAGCGACCAGTTCCTTCGTCATCGACTCGAATTCAAAGTCCATTCTGCCGCGCAATGGCTCCATGTTTCCGCCGGTGACACTTGCGCCATAATCTCGCCAGATGACACCGCACAGGATATGCATAGCGGTATGAACCCGCATAAGTTGGTAACGCCTTTCCCAATCTAGAATCCCTTCAACTTGCGCCCCGCTTTGGGGCGGTGATCCTTCAACCTGGTGCCAGATCTCTCCCTCTGCCCTGCGGACTCGCTCAACATGCCATATCTGTTCAGCGAAGCGCAGTTCTCCGCTATCCCACGGCTGCCCGCCGCCGCCCGGATAAAACGCGGTTCGGTCTAGAGCGACACCGTGCTCGGATACCTCGGTGATCATCGCCTGAAACTCACGCAGGTAAGAATCGTGATGGAAAAGTTCGGCTGTCATTTACTTGCCTCCTCTAGGGTCGTCGCGACCGGCCGAAGCCGGGTTCCAGAGAAAAGAAAACCCTCCCGCCCCGAATATGGGACGAGAGGCTGTATCTCCCGCGGTACCACCCAAATTCCTGCCACTGGCAGGCACTCAACCCGGTACGACCACTCGGTTTATACCAGCAGCCGGATAACGGTGGCTGACATCGGCTTCCTTATTCACACAATGGCAGTGCTTTCAGGTCACAGCTCCAGAGGGATTTTCGTCCTGCTTCCCCGCCCCGGCTCACACGCTCCCGGGTTCGCTGTCGGGTTTCGACAGGACTACTCGTCTCCATCATAGCTTTTGCTTGCTAAGTTGTATCCGCGGATTATGCCACAAGCCTATGGCCCGGTCAATGACCGAGAATTTGCACGCTTCTCCAACGTGGTTGGTGCCGGTACTGTACCGAGTCAAAGGGCTTTACGAGTGCCCGGGCCTGGTCGCGCAGCGCCCGCATCCGTTGATCCTTTGCTTTCCATTCACCCTGCATCTGTTTCAGGATCAGGCTTGAATCCCCCCGCACAAGCAGCTGGGTATCCCCCAGTTCAAGTCCAACCTGCTCAGCAAGTCCAAGAATGGCCTGCACCCCGGCGATCAAGGTCCGGTACTCCGCCTCGTTGTTGGTACCATCCTGGAATTTAAGGCGGGTAGGTTTATTCGATCCCCCCGGCATGCCCCGAATCACAAATGAACCATAGCTAGGGCCCGGGTTGCCATAACTTCCTCCGTCGAAGATCAACTCAACTGTATGGTTCTTGGGAGACATCCAGGGTCAATCGATAGCTCCAGCCGCTTTAGCTGGATACCAATACTTGAAGAGGGCGATCAAATTTTGCTTGTGCAGCTGTTCCGCCACGCCGCCCAGCAGGATGCGACTTTTTCCACAGGATTCAATATCAACACCATCCAGGTAGCCGAGCCAGTCTTTGCGCCTACCAGCCTGGCGAACCTCCTTGCGAATCGTGTTGAGGTATTTCAGGTTGCGTTTGACGGAGGCCTGCACCTCCCCGCGCAGGATCACTTCACCATGTCCCTGGACCAGGTTCTCAAGCTTCATGCGTGGGATGCGTTTCATGCTCTCCTGCATCACCTCATAATCGCCGTCGACGAGATAGGGCAATGGCATCATAATGTCGCCGGAGAAGAGAACCCGGTCTTCAACGATTAGAACGCCGATCCCGTCCGGACTATGGCCTGGGAGGTGGATCAATCTCAGCGTCCGCCGTCCCACACGCAATCCCAGACCTCCTTCGTGGAAAGTAACTTCTGGCAAGACGAGGCGTAGATCGCGTAATTCCCGGTTTTGACGTTTAAGCTCCTCCAGGCTCTCACGTCCCCAATTGTCAAGCAGTTTTCGACATAGGACATGACTGAGGATGACCGCGTTCGGGAACCAGCTGTTTCCCAGGGTGTGATCGGAGTGATAGTGCGTGTTGATCAGGTATCGCACGGGACGGCCGATCCGCCCCTCCAGGAAATCGCGAATTTCGAGCGTCTCCTCTGGGTACGCAAGCGTATCGATGAGGACGGACCACTCAGGCCCGATCACCGCACCTGCATTAACTTGGGCGTACAGCTCGCTCGTGAAAACGTAGACATCTTCCGCTACTCGTTCACGGATCATTCCGCCTCCCGGTTCGAATAGGCGAAAAAGAATAGCATATCGGTTGGAAACCTGTCAAGAATACTTTACATAACGCGTTGTTCAATGGGGGGACGACAACTTCACGTGGTCTTCCACATGAATACGAACCAGGTCAAGGTAAAGTGCTGGTTGGGCTTGGTGTGGTGCTTGGCAACGGCGTGAAGCTCGGCGTTGCTGAGGGTATTCGATACCACCAGGGTGTGAACGTCGGACGCACGGTTCGAGTAGGCGTCAGGGTCGGCGTTTGAAAGGGCGTCGGTGTTATCAGTGCGCTGGCCGGATAGATCTGAAGCATAGCCTGCTCCCAGCTCAATCCGGCCCGGTAACCGAATTGATTGTAGTAGGCGCCCTGATAGTAGGTCCGCCAATTTGGGAGTGCTGGGCTGCGCTCGAATCCGTAATCCGACGCCAGGCGGGTGAAATCCACAAAATAACCATCAGGAATGCGGGGTTTCAACTCCCCTCCCTGGTCGTAGCTTTGAGGTTCGCCATTGAAGCGTGCATCGAGATCCCACGGATGGTCATGCAGTGGCTCGCCCTGGGAACCATCCTGGATCGCGGTCCGGATGAAAACTCGCCAGTAGGTGCGCCCCTGCATATCATCCCGGATGATCTCGACCCAGCCTGCCTGCTCAATCGCCGGATCGAACGCGAACGCCCTACCCGTGTAGAGCCAATCATCATAGGGCCTTCCCGGGGCAAGTGGGTTGTTAATGCCGACAAATGCATTCTCCAGTTTTTCCAGAAAATCCCACCCCGTCTCACGTAATACTCGCTCGCGCAGCGCCTGGAAGGCTTCATCGACAGCGTCGGACAATTTCGGATCGGGTGCAGTGACCCCTGCAAGTGGGATCAGCTTAATCCGGCCAAACGGATCCGCTGACACGCTTGGTACATAGATCGGTTCCACTGTAAGGAATTCTGTGGCGCGGGTGTAGGCTTCCCCGGGGAGCCCGTAATTGCTCCAATCGACGGCTTCAACTTGCTGTGTGATTGGAAATCCGACCGCCTGGTCAACGGTCGAGGAGAGAGCATACCCCACCATGCGATTCCCCTGAGTGCCTTCGAGAACCGCTGCGATAAGCTGCCCATCCGGAGACCAGGCGATCGCATGGCCTTGCCCAACGGGTTGCGGTTGGAGAGTAGCGCTGCCCAGATCGAACCAGTAGATCTGATCGAGACCATCACTCTGGACTGCATAGGCCAGTCGGTCACCACTTGCATTGAAGACCGGATCCCCCTCAATGATGTCCTCTGTCTGTGTAAGGTTGCGGAAGCGATTTTCGGCCAGGATCGGTTCACCGGTGAGCGGGTCGAGTAAATCCAGGGAAGCGAGGAAGATGTCCGCACCGCCCTCACGATCCGAGACAAACGCGATCCGCCGCCCACCTAGATCCCACGTTGGTGCCGTATCGCTCGCCGGGTGATTGGTGAGTTGGATCACACCCTGATCTGAGTCAATCGGTGCAATCCAGATGTCAAAATCCCCATCGTAGTAAGCCTCAAACGCAAGCCACTTCCCATCGGGCGACCAGGTCGGATGGCCTTCATAACCCTCGGTATCGGTCAGCTGGCGCGTTTCACCGCTTTGAAGATCAAGCGTGTAAAGATCCCAGAACCCGCGTCGTTTTGAAGTGAAAGCAAGCTGCGTCCCATCCGGATTGAGGGCGGGATCGCGATCATCCCATGCACCAGACGTCAATTGGATTGGAGCAGGATCACCGGCCGAGTAGGCCCAGATATGCGAACGACCGTTCAAGCGCGCCCCGAAGATAAGGGTTCCGGTTGCCGAGGCGTGTGTGGGTTGGGGCGGATATGTTACGCCAGGGAGCGTTTCCGTGGGAGGAGAGCTCGTCGTGGCGGAAGATGCCAACTGGGTTGAGAGCAAAGCCAGTTTGGGATCAAGCGCTGCGGGTTGAGCATCCGTACCGAGTTCCAGACCTACCCAGGCGAGCGCAAGCACGACCACACTCAAGATGATCAACAGCAAGCGAAAGAACCAGATCCGACGTCTGGAAGATCCATTATCCTCTGATCGAATGCGTGATTCGTTGCCTGCCATCGAGCTCCATCCTGGATTCGGCGGGATTATACCCCCTATGCTATGTGCAAGCGGGATGCCATGGGTATAGCAATCTTTGCCCTGGGGAGCAAACGAGGTCAGGTTGAAACCTGACGGCAACCTAAAGCACCGGAGCCGGCAAGGTGCCGGCTCCGTGTGCTGTCCCCCTCAAATGGATCTATGAGCGGTACAGGTTAATCGGCCCAGCGGACAGCTGCGATTTGGAGTGGGATTTGGAAAGTGTCGGCAAAGCCGAGTTTCTTCCCACCCTGTTTGCGATATGCATCAAGCATCAATTCGGGCACGAGCAGATACCGGGCGAAGTACTCAGCAGATTCTCGTAAATGGGGCAGAAGGAGTTCGGGAAGACCCATGGCCCGGCCATGCTTGCTCGTGATCAGCGCACTTAGCATCTCGCGCGCCAGTGCAAAACGGCGCTCAGCAGTCGGCAGGTCAGAACGGACGAAGATACTCCCGCGCTGGCTGGGTGGTCGGGCAAAGGTAGCATCCCAAAGGTTGGAATACATTTCGACCAGACCAAAGTCAGCGTCATACAGCGGAGGCGGCTGCAAGAGCATGTCCTCCACCTGGACCGGTGGTTCGGCCCTGCCGAAGTATTCGACCAGCCCCCGCGCCAGGTTGCGCAGGAACCACTCGCGTTCTTCGCGGGAGAAGGGGATCATGCAACCTGCTCGCTATCTGATTGTGATTGATCGTCCAGCAGACCCTCGACCGGCGAAGGCAGTTCGATGCGGCGAACGGAAACTTCGGCCGCTTTCACGACGCGGTAGGCCAGCATCGCGAATTCTGCGAACGTGCCTGCCTCGAGACCAGCGAGTCGCTTGCGCAGCTCGGGGGAAAACTCGAGATCACCAATCATTTCATCGATCTGTCCGCTGGCGAATGATTTGACGATGTTCGGTTCTACGATCGATCGTGCTACCAGTTGGTTCAGTGCCTGCATGCTCATGTTGTACTCCTTCTGCTCCGTTATGTGTGAGTGTTCAAGTCCCGATCGAGACATTAATTAAAAACAGGAGGCCCAGAGCCTCGCTGCCTGGTATTTAAAACTTTTATCTTTGAGTGGTATGGTTAGTAGCTAGCGACGATTGCTAGACACCACCTGAGCCACCGGGACAGGCGGGGCAGCGAGCCATCATTTTGGCAACCTCCTCGTGAAATTTGTTTGTACTTCCCTCGGATGTACCTTACTTCATGCCTCTCAACGGATTCTAAACGAAAACAACATGGAATCCTCACTCATCCAGAAATAATTCGGATCAAACCTGTACAGAATAGCTAGCCTGAGATAGGCTACGATGAGGGGGCGATGTCAGCCAATCAAGCGGGTGTAGAGCTCGCGAACGGATTTGGGCGGATCGAGACCCAGTTCGGTTGAGAGCATGCGCGTGTAGGCCTGGTAGTGCTCGACGAGTTCACTACGTCGGCCCAAGCGGCCCAGCGCCTCCAGGTAGCGTAGGTTGGTGTCGTCTCGCAGCGGGTCGAGTTCGAGCGCCTGGCGCAGCGTGCGCAGCGCCCGGTCAGGTTGATCCCGTACCAGCGCCTCCTGGGCGTGCTCCCCCAGCAGGTCGAGGTAATGCAGCTCGAGCTCGCGCCGGCGTTCGACCACCCAATCTGAATCGAATTCGGGTAGGAAGGGCCCGGCATAGGAGTTGATCGCCTCCGTCAGCGCAAACATCCGCCGGGGATCACCCACGGGCAGCCCATTCGCGATCTGCACCGCGCGCTCGAAGCGCTGTACATCGTACTCCACCTTGGATTCCGTGCTCAATCCGTAGGCTGAACCCTCATGCTCGATCATTTCCTTCCCGAGCAACCGACGCAGGCTGTATATTGCAGTATGCAAGTTCGCCACTTGTCGTCCAGGCGGGTAGTGCGGCCAGAAGGCTTCCAGGAGCACATCCCGTTCGACCGGGTTGCGATCGACGAGGTAGAAAAGCACCTCCCTGGCAAGCGGCTTGATGTTGTTGCTGTCGGAAAGTGCGTTGAGCACTTCACCTTTACCAAGCGCCTGGAAGCGGATTGTGTCCGTCGCACGTTCACCCTCGTCAGCCAGCTGGTATTGCTGATTTAGTGCCCGCATTGTATCGACCCGCCTCAGCACAATTGATAGAATCGGGTTGCCCTGAAGCTGTTTCCGCATGAAGTCACGCAGCTCATCATCAAAGGCGAGCTCGCCGGCCAGGATCTGCTCCATCCCGGTAGCACCTGCATAAGCCAATGCTTGTTCGAGGGCTTTACGCGCCTTTTCAAGATCGCCAGCTGTGAGCTGCGCCCTAGCCAGGAAAAGCAACGCAAGCGAACGCCGGATCGCATCTAACCCGCTTCCGGCGACGAGCTTGCTCAACGATTCGGCGGCATGTGCAGCCCGCAGCGGGATCTCGAGCGCGTTGAGCTGGATTTGGAGCTCAAACGATGTGGTCTCCATTTCCGAGACGGCTACTGCGCGCGCGAGCCAATCGTTGGCCAGCGCCAGACTGCCGCGCCGACGATGAAGCACGCTCGTCTGGAGGCAGCCGTAACAGATCAAGCCGACGTTGTCGATCTCGGTCGCGATACGCAACCCTTGTCCATACAGCTCGGCAGCTTGCAGGGCGAGATTGAGATCAGAAAATAAATCTGCTTGTCCAATCAATATCAACGCTTCATGAAAGCTGCTTGCAGCCCTTCGAGCGTTCATCAACCCTTCGTTAAAGAGTTCTAAGGCTTCTTGATACCGACTGGAGATGTGAGCCTGATATGCAAGATTGTTGAATGAAATTGCAAGGGGCAGCGGTGCACCTAGGGATAGAAGGATTCTGTGTGCTTGTTGACTCGTCGCATTTGCTTCATGGGCACGTCCTGCTTCGATCTGTACCTTGAAGAGATCTTGAAGAGCGACCACCAATGGATACCTGCTATCAGTACCACGAAGGAGAACCACAGCGTCGTTAAAAAACCGCTCCGCAAGCTCATAGTTCTTGTCAACGGAGTACGCAATCCACCCCTTCAATCTGAGATGAGCTGCCCTTAATACTTTAACCGTTCGATTTGAGATAATCTCATCAATATTCGCAA
>DAOUEJ010000187.1:0-3354 GCA_034430615.1 Anaerolineales bacterium
GTGTCCCAAGACTGTCGTATTCTGGGATGACCCCTTGCTGATCGAGAAGGACGAGCAGGATGCCACCGAATAAACTGGCCAGGGCAAACATGATCGCCGAGCGAAACCCGATCAGCAAGCCCGTCAAGAGAGTCAGGATGGTGAGCCCGGCGTAGGCGGGTGAGCGGATACCGCCGTCTTCGACCGCGAGCATGAAGGTGAGGGTGAACAGTCCGACGACCATCACGAAGCTCAGCCATGTCACATTCGCAGGCCGGAGATGGTAGCGGATGACCACCATGATCGGGATCGTCGCCAAGGCTGGAATGAGCTTGGGGAGCGCAACCGGATCGAGCAGGTAGGCAAAGAAAACCTGGAGTACGATCGCCACCTCGAGCCCGAGCAGTGTCGAGTAAAGGACACGTGCCCGGCGGACCTGCTCGGTATCTCCCGTGTAGGCCGGTGGTTCGTAGTAGGAGCGGATCCCGCTCATTAAGCGCGCGAGCATCCTGTGTTTCTTCACTTGACCTGTAAGGATACCGGACAAGGCCAGCCCCGCCTATGCGCTTTAACTCCCAGTGCCGGCCAGGAATATCTGGAATTGATCCGGGTTTCAGCAGGATCTCGATCTGATATGGATGGATCTAGGGTTGCCACATGGGCTGGCATCCCGCCCGGTAGAGGGGTATGGAGAATGGCGCAAACCGCCCGGTAGATCTCGGGCACGCATGGCTCGAGCGAGGCGGTTTGCGAAACGAGCATAGCACACTCCATGCGCATGTTCCGGTTGATCGATCTATGCTCTCCCGACGCTTTTCTTAAAAAAACCTGCTTCGATCTCTAAATTGATCACGCTGGTTCAAATGCCAGCGATTGGCCCGGGGCGAGGGTCGAGTCGATCGTTCCCAGCAGCTGGCGGATGGAGAACGGCTTTGGGACGAAGGCATCGGCGCCAGCGCAGCGCGCCGCCTCCACCTCCTCCGGCATGACCCGGGCGCTGACGACGATGGTCGGGATCGTCTCGGTCCACCAATGTGAACGGATGCTGCGGATCAGCGTCAGCCCATCGATTTCGGGCATCATCACATCCGTGAGTACGAGATCGATACAAATCATGTCCATGATCTGCATCGCTTCTTTTACATCGTACGCGATCCTGACCTCGTAGCCGTGCCCCTGCAGGATCTCGCGCATGATCTCACAGAAGGCCGTATCATCGTCAACGACAAGAACCCGGCAGTTAGCTTCGTCATTGAATTGCATGCACATTTCCTCTCCACCAAGGTGAAGAGGAATGTGCAAGCGGCGTGCCAATCAGTTCTATTGGCGGAGGAGTCCATGGCTCGAAGGATTATGGTGCCGTCGCGATGACGGGCTCGAGCAGTGTCCAGGTCCGGCCACCGTCGGTCGTTCGGACGAGTGCGAGCTCGTCATCAGAACGTGCGACTGCCCAGCCCAGGTTTTCGTCAGCGAAGCTGAATTCGCCGTCCCAACTTACTGTTTTCACGGCAGACCAGGTTGAACCGCCATCCTCAGTCCAGAAGATCTGCTTGCCGAGAGCCCAGCCATGGTCTGGATCGAGGAATGTAAAGCGCGTAGCAGGGATCGGTGTTATGGACCACGATAGCCCGGTGTCCTGGGTCCGGTAGAGGAAGGATGCCTGCTGTTGATCCGCAACACGCTCGCATCGAACGAGGATGATCGTGCTTTGCCGGCTGAATGCCTGCACGTCGACGCTGCCGCAGGTGACGGAGTCTTTTCTCCAGATGACCGGAACAGGTGGGGTGGGCAGCGGAACGAAGTTCCAGGAAACACCGCCATCGCTTGTAACCTGGACTGCGGCGCCATCGACCCCCAGGAACGGACATTCAGCGGTCAGCCAGCCATAATCCTGGTCGAAGCGGATGATCTTTGTGCGGTGACAGGTGTCATTCGTATCTTCGACGTCAAGCAGGGTGTGATAGTTTTGTCCGCCATCCTGCGAGGAAAGGAGCGTGTAGCCGTGCGTCCCCATGCCGACGAACTGCTCAATCCACAGCCAACCGTCGCCACCCTCATCGAAGCTGAGTATTGGTGGTAATTCGGCCAGGTCGGAGACTCTACGAACCCCTCCGCTCTGCCAGCTTGCACCCCAGTCATTGGTCGTCCACAAGCTGATGAGCAGCGGTGCGATATTGAAGTCGCTGTAATAAAAGGCCACCCGGGCGGTGCCGTCAGCATGGAAGGCAGCGCTCACCTGCTTACGGCCGCTCTCGTTCACGGAGGCAAATTCGGCCGGCGTGATATCAACCCAGCTCAGCCCGGCGTCGCCTGTGCGCAGAATGTGCTGGTCCTCACCCATCCTGCCCGCCACGGCCCACCCTTGCTGGCCATCGACCATCTTGATCTCTACGATATCCGGGGAAGTGCCTGATGGGAAGCGTTCGATCGGGCTTGTATTAAGGGCAGGGAAGAGCGCTGAGCAGGGTCCGTTGAAATTGGCGTACTGACCTGGCATCCAGGCCGTACCCTGTTCTTGCCGGCTGCCAGAGTTTACATCGAGTTCGAGCCAATCGTCCGGGGAGCGGCTGATAACGCCAACATAATCACCGGGTTCGAGCTGCGTGCGCGGCTCCGAAGCCTCATTCGCAGAGGCATAGATGGGTTGGACCCCCATCGCCATCGTGAAGCACACCCCGGCTGGCAGACTGGGGTAAACCGTCAGATTTGCACAATCCCCATCGAGCTCGTAGCTGCCTTCAGGTGGCAGCCAGCGCAACCGGAAGGGACCAATATTGGCGGCTTGGGCCGTCCCTGGGTCGAACCCGATCCAGCCCGTCTCAGTCATTCCGAGCGCAGTCAGGGTCATCCCGGTGGGCACGTCTGCGAAAACCTCGGCCTGTGTGCTCGGCCGTTTGTAGGCGGTGAGCCCGGATTGGGGTTGGATCGTACAGGGCGCCTCGTTCGAAGTATCCGGGGTGGGTGATCCAACAGGTGTGGTTACTGAAGCTTGCGGGGTGGGGGGACCGACCGAACCGACTGCGGTAGTGGTCGCGCTGGCGTCACCTGGCGTGCATCCTGCGGTGGTCACGAGCAGGATGAGCATCAAACCCGATCTGACAAGCGCCTTGATCCGCAGCATAAGTCCTCCCAAAGGCCGGATAACCAACCTTGCACCCCGGTCCTGGTGCATAGCGTATCAAGGATGCACCAGGTCCCGCAACCCGTTGAGACCGCAAATTATCGGTGAACTCGGCACCCCGACCAGGGGAGTGGCCCAAGGGATTCTAATCAATTATCGATGGACACGGTATGGAGCAGCGTGTTGGTTGTAAGCGCTTTAGGCCGGGATCACAGGATAACCTGGCGGTTGGGGTGTCGGCTTGTTATGGAGAA
>DAOUEJ010000188.1:0-21962 GCA_034430615.1 Anaerolineales bacterium
CAGAGTTTGGAGCAACATATCGAATTGATATGGCGCAGGTTGCAGTTTGATCTTCGCAGTAAGTTTCATTATAGTGACATTATGCCACGAAAGGAGGCATGGCGCATTCCTCCCCCCACTATACCATCCTGGTATCTCACCCCCGTCAGTTCCGGGGGTCGAAGGAAAGCAGGGGGTCTCCTGCGCCGATTTCTATGATTGATCTTTCTATCGTCCAGGACCGTCTCGAGCGCGCTGTCAAACGCGCACGCGAACGCAACATTATCATCCCGACCTTCGCCCAGTTGAAGAATCCCGATCTGATCCCGGATTCGGTCAAACAAGACCTATCCGGGCTGGGGTTGTGGGATGTCGAGCCGCGCAACCTATTCCGGATTACTTGGAAAAATGAGCCGGTGTCAGAGGGCGGAGCTTTTGGGGGCGTCAACTACCTGGAATTCCCGAGCGAAGTCACCGGGGTCGAAGCCCGCATCATCGGGTTAGTTGGGAAGTGGTTCCCGACAGGAGCGCATAAGGTCGGGGCAGCCTTCGGTTGTCTCGTCCCCCCCCTGATTACCGGGCAGTTTGATCCGACGACGCAGAAGGCCGTCTGGCCATCGACGGGAAACTACTGTCGTGGCGGTGCGTACGATTCGGCGCTGCTGGCGTGCGAATCGATCGCGATCCTGCCAGAAGGGATGAGCAAGGAACGCTTCGATTGGCTGGCGAAGGTCGCCGGCGAGGTGATTAAAACTCCCGGAAGCGAATCGAATGTAAAGGAAATCTTCGATAAGTGCTGGGAACTGCGCGAGTCAGGTCAGGACTTGATGATCTTCAACCAGTTTGAAGAGTTCGGCAATTATCTCTGGCACTACGAGATCACCGGTCATGCGATGCAGGAAGTCCTGCAGCGTGAGCTCGGTGAAGGCGATACTTATGCTGGCCTGACGCTCATGACCGGGTCGGCTGGGACAATCGGGGTTGGCGATTTCATGAAACAGATATTTCCGGCATCGTTTGTCGCCGCGGGTGAAGCCTGGCAGTGCCCGACATTGCTCGAAAACGGGTTTGGAGCGCATCGCATCGAGGGCATCGGTGATAAGCACGTCCCTTGGATCCACAACATGCGGAATACGGATATGGTCATCGCCCTCGACGATGAAGTCATCGTTAATGTTGCCCGCTTGTTCAACGAGCCCGCCGGGCATGCCTTCCTGGTCGAACAGGGCGTTCCGCAGGACTTTGTCTCGCAACTCGATCTACTCGGCTTCTCCAGTATCGCCAACCTCTCTATGGCGATCAAAGCAGCCAAGTACTACGAGTTGGATTCGCACGACGTGATCCTGACCGTATTGACGGACTCGATGGAGCTCTACCAGAGCCGCCTGAAGGAAATGCACGCAGAACTGGGTGAGTACGATCAACAGGCTGCTGCGGTCGACTACAACCGCTACCTGCAGGGTCTGACTACCGACCACACCCTCGATCTGCGATATGAGGATCAGCGCCGCATCCACAATCTGAAGTACTACACATGGGTTGAACAGCAAGGAAAAGCTTTTAAGGAGATCCAGGCCCAATGGTACGATCGCGATTATTGGACGGGGATTCAGGCGCAGGTGACAGAGATCGACGCGCTGATCGACGAATTCAACAAGAAGGTGGGCTTGTAGCACAGTCCTGCCGGGGATAATTGGCAAGTGCAGGACTGGCTGCCGGCGGCCAGGGATCGAAAAGGGGGAAAGATGGAATCGATCGAGGATGATGATCTGGTCCTGGTGGCGATCATGCCGGAGCCGCGCGACCTGGAGATCGCCCGTGTTCTTGGTTGGTATCGTGTGCCGATCGAGAGCGCGCCCAAGAGCCCGCATGTGGACTGGCTGGCCTTCTACCTTCCGGCAGCCTTCGGGGAGCTGCGTTGGTCGATCCGCTACGCAGCTCGGGTGCTGGGCGTTGAGATGGTCAAGAGGCTTGATCTCTTGCGGGAAGAATCTCACACGCGAGCTCAAGATCCGTATCTCAAGTTCCAACTCGGCCTCGTTTTCGAGCTGGAGCGACCTATCCCGGCCGGACGATGGAAGCGGTTTACGTTTATCTACACAACTGGGGAGAGGTTGCTGAGGGCGAAGGAGCTGAGTGATGTCAGGATCCCTTCGTCCCAAGCCCATCTCCGCCTGTGATCTAGGCCGAACACGACAGGCGGGAATCTAGCCCTGAAATCTTCAGCCTGGGAGCAAAGGTGAGTGGAAGAAGATGGCCAGGATCCTTATAAAGAGCGGGACAATCGTAACAGCTGACGAAATTGCCCGGGCAGACCTTCTCATCGAAGACGAGCAGATCTCAGCGATCGGCATCGATCTCGAAGTGGGGGATGCGGATATTCTAGACGTGGAGGGCAAGCTGGTGCTGCCCGGCGGGGTAGATCCACACACCCATTTAGACCTGCCCATGTTCGATACGGTTTCCTCGGACGACCATTACACCGGGTTGAAGGCGGCTGCCTTCGGGGGGACGACAACGGTCCTCGATTTTGTCCCCCAGGGACCAGGGCCTCTGAAGTCCTCGGTTGAAGCCTGGCTGGGGAAGGCAGAGCCTAAAGCAGCGATTGATTTCGGCTTCCATATGAACATAACCCGGCTGGACGAGTCGATCCTGAAGGAAATCCCTGGCCTGGTAGGCGATGGGATCACATCGCTGAAGGTGTTTACAGCCTACAATGGCCGGCTCCGCTTGCAAGATGGCGAGATTTTCCAGGTGATGCGGGCAGCGGCAGCGCATGGCATGCTGACCATGCTGCATGCCGAAAATGGTGATGTGATTGAAATCCTCACCCGCGAAGCGCTGGCCGCCGGCCACCGCAGTCCCAAGTGGCATGCAAAAACCCGGCCTGCCTGGGGAGCGGTTGAATCGGTCCTGCGCGGGATCGCGCTCGCCGAACAAGCCGAGGCAACACTCTACGTTGTGCACCTGAACACGGCCGGTGGCCTCGAGCAGATCGAGTACGGCCGGGACAGGGGTGTGGCGGTGATGGCAGAGACCTGCCCGCAGTATCTTTTCTTCACCGAAGAGGATCTCGAGCGCACTGACGGATCGAAATGGATCTGCTCCCCACCGATGCGCACCAGACTGGACAACGCCGCTCTTTGGGGTGGTCTGGCAAGCGGTGCAATCCAGACTATTGGCACCGATCATTGCCCTTTCTATTATGATGGGACAAAGGCGATTGAGTATGAAGGCGAAGCCATAGCGATCCCCGGCAAAGAGCTCGGAGCCAATGACTTCACAAAGATCCCGAATGGCTTGCCGGGCGTTGGAGATCGGTTGCCTGTCCTGTTTTCGCAGGGGGTGGGAAAGGGTTTGATCTCGTTGAATCAATTCGTTGCGCTGACCTCGACCAACCCGGCCAAGATCTTCGGGTTGTACCCGCAGAAAGGGTCATTGATGCCGGGAGCTGATGCCGACATCGTGATCTGGGATCCGGCGCGCGAACTGCAATACGGGATCGCTCACGCCCACCACAGGACAGATTACAACTTGTATGAAGGATGGACATTGAAGGGTTTCCCTGAGAAGGTCTTCCTGCGCGGGAAGCTTATTGTTGATGGTGATCGCTGGCTCGGATCTGCTGGTGCAGGCCGATTCCTGCGCCGCCGCGCAGGTGGTGAGCTTCTCTAACTGTCCCGAAGGGTTTGATGAAGGTATCCAACACAGGGCATGATGATCAGCGATGAAAACCGTTGGCTGGCATGGGCTCGCGAGATCGAGGCGCTCGCGCAGGCGGGCTATACCTATGCCTCCAATCCCTATGAACGTGAGCGCTCAATACGCCTGCGTGAGATCGCGGCCGAAATCATCGCCGGCCACAGCCAGCTTACCCAGGAAGATGTCCTGCAAGCCTTCAATGGACAACCCGGCTACGTCACACCCAAGGTAGATGTGCGGGCAGCCGTTTTTCAGGATGAGCAGCTCTTGTTCGTCAAGGAAGCCATGGACGGCCGCTGGACCCTTCCCGGAGGGTGGGCCGACGTCGGCGAAAGGCCCAGCCTGGCCATCGAGCGTGAGGTAGCTGAGGAAGCTGGCCTGCAGGTCAAGGCAGAGCGAGTGATCGGTGTCTACGATGCCAACCGCTATCCTGGGAAGCTGCCCTTGTTCCATGCCTATAAGCTGCTCTTCTTATGCACTCCCGTGTCAGGAACACCACAGCCGAATTTCGAGACGCTCGAGGCGGTCTTCTTCCCACTCGATCAGATTCCGAAATCACTCTCGCGATTCCGGACGACAAAGAAGCTCTTGGAAGACGCAGTCGAGGCCTATCGTGATCCTGCGCGGCCGACGAAGTTTGATTAGGGAGGCGAGTGGATGCTGATCACCAACGCCCGGGTCATAACTTGGGACAAACCTAATCAAATCCTGGATGACCACGCAGTCTTCGTTCAATCGGGCATGATTCGCGAGCTAGGACCGAGCACAAAGCTCGAGAATGCGCATCCGGGTGAAGAAACTATTGATGCTGCGGGGCAGTACCTGCTCCCTGGGAACATTTGCGCCCATACCCACTTCTATTCGGCATTTGCACGAGGAATGGCGATCCCGGGAACCCCGCCCAGGGATTTTCCGGCGATCTTAAGAAAACTCTGGTGGCCGCTGGATAAATCACTAGGAGCGGAAGACATTAAGGCCTCAGCCCAGGCGAGCCTGGTGGATGCGATCAAGCACGGCACGACCACGCTCATCGACCACCACGCTTCACCGAATTCGATCAACGGGTCACTGGATTTGATTGCGGATGCGGTGGCAGAATCGGGTTTGCGCGCCGTGCTCTGCTATGAGGTCACGGATCGCGACGGCGTGGACAAAGCCCGGGCGGGGATCGCTGAGAACCTGCGTTTCCTGAATCGTTGCGCGAGCGAGCCGGTTGCCGGAGGACGGGTGCAGGCGACATTTGGCTTGCATGCCAGCCTTACGCTCTCGGATGAAACCCTTACCCGTTGTCGAGAATCCCTGCCTGCGGGCAAGGGGTTTCATATTCACGCCGCCGAGCACGAAGTGGATGAGTATGACAGCCTGCAAAAATCTGGCACGCGTGTTATTGATCGTCTGCATCAATTCGGGATTCTTGGACCGGAGACGATCGTTGCCCATGCGATCCATGTCGATGCGCACGAGATCAAGCTGCTGCGGGAATCGGGCACATGGGTCACGCACCAACCGCGTTCGAATATGAACAACGGTGTCGGCGTGGCCGAGATTGAATCGATGTGGCGGGCCGGGGTTCGACTGGCGCTTGGCAACGATGGTTTCTCGAACGCCATGTGGGAAGAATGGAAAACAGCCTACCTGCTGCACAAGGCGTGGCACCGTGACCCCCGCCGCATGCCGGGTGACCTGGTGGCGGAGATCGCTGCTTATCGCAACGCAGAGCTGGCCTCACAGTTCTTCGGTGGGCCTCCTCTGGGTGTGATCTCAGCAGGCGCGTATGCCGATATGATCCTCGTCGATTACCATCCCACCACTCCGCTCGAAGCCGGGAACCTCCCCTGGCACATCCTTTTCGGTTTTCACGAATCCATGGTTACCAGCACGATCGTGAATGGTAGCTTGCTCATGCACAACCGTGAACTGCTCACGATGGATGAAGCACAAATTACTGCCCGGGCGCGCGAGTTGGTCCCGGCCGTCTGGGAGCGTTATCGCTCCTTTGTGCCGCAGGATTAATCTCCAAAGGAGAGAAGATGTCTGAGAAGATGATTGTCACGATCGCCCTGTTAGGTGGGACAGGCCAGGTTGGGCCCGGCCTTGCAAGGCGCTGGGCGAGTAACGGCTACCGGGTGCTTATTGGATCGCGTGAATCCGAGAAAGCGGAGCGGGTTGCCGGAGAGCTCAACGATGAACTCGGACTGGAGACGATCCAGGGCTTCGGAAACCTGGAGGCTGCCAGCCAGGCCGACATATGCGTACTCACTGTGAAAGCCAGCGCCCACCAGCCTGCGGTCGAAGGCTTGCGTGAAGTGATGAAGGGAAAGATCTTCGTGGATGCCACGGTGCGGGTTGACTATAAGGACCCACACCCTCCAGAACCCCCTGCCGCCGCCGAGTTGGCACAGGAAATCCTTGGACCCGATGTCCGCGTCGTAGCTGCCTTTCAAACCGTCCCGGCCCATATGCTCAAGCAGGGTCTTGGCCAACCGCTGGACATGGATGTGCTGGTTTGCTCGGATGATGTAGACGCGGCTGACGAGATCATTAAGCTCGCCCAAGGTGCAGATCTCCAGGCGTACTATGCTGGCCGGCTCGAGAATTCCATTGTGCTCGAAAGCTTGACGGCCTTGATCCTGACCATGAACAAACATTACGGTTCCAGGACCGGCTCCATTCGCATTACCGGTCTCCCTGTGGAATGAAGGGTGGTTCGCTCGTCTTCACCTCGCTCCCATCCATCCCCCTAGTCAAACCGGGGGCTGATCTGGCCGGTGTCATCCTGACCGGTCTGGACGCCGCGGGTTTGAACCTTCAGGATGGAGATGTTCTCATCCTGGCGCAGAAGGTCGTCTCAAAAGCCGAAAACCGCTTGGTCAATTTAGAACAGGTCCAGCCCTCACCTGAAGCGTTGCACCTGGCTGAAATGACAGGAAAGGATCCCCGGCTTGTAGAAGTCATACTCTCGGAGAGCGCGTCTGTCCTTCGCCAGCGAGACGCGACCTTGATCGTCGAACACCGCCTGGGTTTCATCTGCGCCAATGCCGGTGTCGACCGATCCAACGTGGAGGGCGATACCCATTCTGAGGGGGAGTGGGTTCTTCTGCTCCCCGCCGATCCCAACCGATCGGCGCACGAACTGCGCGAGAAACTGCAGGCGGCGTCGGGGGCCTCGATCGGTGTGCTAATTATCGATTCACACGGTCGAGCATGGCGCTTGGGAACCGAGGGCGTTTGTATCGGTGCGGCAGGGTTCCCGGCGCTGCTCGATCTGCGTGGTAAACCCGATCTCTTTGGCGAGCCGCTCAAGATCACCCAGGTTGGTCTGGCGGATGAGATCGCTGCGGGGGCCTCGGCGCTTATGGGGCAGGCCGGGGAGGGGCGGCCGATCATCCATTTAAGAGGCCTACCGTATCCTCTCCGGGAAGGAAATGCATCAGAGTTGATCCGTCCTGAGCAAGATGATTTGTTCCGTTGAAGCAAGGCAAGTCGCGCGGCATCAATGCATCGTCAGGTATTATTAAACCAGATGGGAAGACCTGATCAGGAACCACCGACTGGGAAAGATGCATACAGGGGGCCAGGGCGACAACCACGATCATGTGCGAGGAAGGAAGGTTGACGGCAGTGTTCCCAGACGATTATCGAGATTTACTGACCCCGGAGAAACGGGCGTACGCATACCTGGCGACGATCATGAAGGATGGTTCACCGCAGCTGACACCGGTCTGGTTTGACATGCAAGGAGACCGCATACGCATCAATACTGCCCGGGGACGGGTCAAGGAACAGAATATGAAGGACCGACGCCAGGTGGCCCTGGTCATCTCCGATCCGGGAGATCCGTTCCGCTACCTCCAGGTGCGCGGTCGGGTGGTGGAGATCAGCGAGGCAGGCGGGTTAGAGCATTTCAACGGGCTTGCGGAAAAATACACCGGGCAACCGAAGTGGAAGAACTATTCCGGCGAACGGCGTGTGATCTTCACCATCGAGCCCGAATACATCAGCACAGATTGATGAAGGATCCGGCAGAGAGTTTCCATACCCTGGCAGAAGATCGCCACTCGGTGCGCCACTTCCGGGATACGCCGGTGGCTCGCAACCTTATCGAGCGGGTCCTGCAAACAGCAATCCAAGCTCCGTCTGCTCATAACCGTCAGCCCTGGCGCTTTGTCGTCCTCACCAAGCGAGCCGATCGCGAATTGTTGGCTGCGGCGATGGGCGAACGCTTGCGCGCTGACCGCAGTATCGATGGGGATCCTGAAAATGCGATCGAGCGCGATCTTGCCAACTCCTGGATGCTGATCACTGGCGCTCCAGTGGTCATCTTGCTCTGCATGACCATGGAGGACATGGATCATTACGGCGATGACCGACGTGAGAGCGCAGAACACCATATGGGCATCCAGAGCGTGGCGATGGCTGGAGAGAATTTGCTACTGGCTGCTCACGCCGAGGGGCTGGGAGCAAGCTGGCTGTGTGCACCGCTCTTCTCGGCTGATAATGTGCGGCGCGCGTTTGACTTGCCTCCTTCATGGGAGCCGCAGGGTTTGATCCTGATCGGATATCCCCAGGATGAAAGTCGAAAACGAACTCGCCGGGGGTTGAACGAGGTCACGCAATGGCGCTGAGGATCGCTGCGTTGGCGGGTGGTGTGGGCGGTGCGAAGCTTGCCCATGGGCTGGCTCGCTGCCTGGCACCAGACGAGTTTTCAGTCATCGTCAACACCGCCGACGATTTTATTCACTTCGGGCTGGCGATCTCACCCGATCTCGACACGGTGCTCTACACGCTGGCAGGGCTGGCCAACCCCGATACTGGTTGGGGTCGGAAAGAGGAGAGCTGGCAGGTGCTGCTGGAGGTGGAAGAACTCGGCGGCCCGACATGGTTCCGCCTCGGTGATCGTGATCTGGCACTGCATCTCGAGCGGACGCGCAGGCTTGGCCAGGGTGAGACGCTTTCGTCGATCACGGCGGAATTCTCCCATCGATTTGGGGTCGACCACCGCATCTACCCGATGAGCGATGACCCGATCCGGACGTTTGTAAAGACCGATGCTGGCTGGCTGCCCTTCCAGGAATATTTTGTTAAGCGTGGCTGTCAGCCAATTGTGCGAGGATTTGAATTCAGAGGGTGCAAGCAGGCAAACCCGGCCCCTGGAGTGATCGAAACGATTGAGGAGGCCGCTGTAGTAGTGTTCTGCCCGTCGAACCCATGGGTAAGCATCGATCCCATCCTCTCCCTCCCAGCTATCGCCAGCGCAGTACGGACGAAACCTGTGCTGGGAATATCTCCCATCATCGCAGGGCAGGCGCTGCGCGGTCCAGCGGCAAGCATGTACGCCCAGCTCGGGATCGAACCTTCCGCATTGGCGGTTGCCGAGCATTTTCGATCCTACCTTTCCGAGTTTGTGATCGATCGAGAGGATGAGCAATTGAGCCAGAAGATCCAGGAACTGGGCATCCAAGTAGCGGTGCTCGATACGATCATGCGCAGCGAAGACGATCGTGAACGTCTGGCTGGCGAGGTTATTGCGATTGCCAGACAGATGCTCCAGGGAGGCTGAGGGATGACCTTCTGGGCCGTCGTCCCCATCAAACCTCTGCGGCGGTCCAAGTCGCGTTTGGCAGAAGTCCTTTCACGTGAAGAAAGAGCTTCGCTGAGCGAAGAAATGCTCATCCACACCCTGCAGATCTTGGAACAGGTACCGGAGATCGAACGCACCCTGGTTGTTAGCAGGGATTCACAAGCCTTATCTCTGGCCCGGCGCCATGGTGCGCGCACCGTGACCGAACGCGGCACACCTGATCTGAACAGGGCCCTCGTCCGGGCGACGCTCGTCGCCAAGACGTACGGAGCTGCCGGGGTGCTTGTCCTGCCGGCAGACCTGCCCTTAATCCAGATCGAGGATGTGCAGGCCTTGATCGAACGGGCGCAAGATCCACCGGTGATGGTGATCGTGCCTGACCGTCACCGCAGTGGAACGAACGCGCTGCTTACCAGTCCACCCGGTTTGATCGAGTACGACTTTGGACCGGACAGTTTTGACCGCCATGTGGCCAGGGCACAAGCCGCCGGGGCCAGGCTTGAAATTTGTGAGATCGCTAGCGTAGGGCTCGACCTCGATCTTCCCGAAGATCTGGCTGTCCTGCGCGACGACCCCGCGAATAAGTTCATCCATCCCCTTCAGGAGGACAAAACATGAGTCATCCACGCGTAGCGCTTTACCTGAAGGATGCACATGATTTGCGCGACGGGCTTGAGTATGCCCGATACGCTGAAGAAAAAGGGTTCGAAGCGGTGTGGCAGGCGGAATCCCGCCTCGTGCGGGATGCCATCGTTCCCATGGCAGCCTATGCCGCTGTTACCGAGAAACTCAAAGTGGGTTCAGGCGTGATCAACAACTGGACGCGCAACATCGGGCTCCTGGCCGCCACATTTCTTACCCTCGACGATCTGGCGCCGGGCCGTATTATCTGCGGTATCGGCGCATGGTGGGATTCATTGGCCCGAAACGTAGGTATCGAACGCCGGAAACCGCTGCTGGCGATGCGCGAGACCGTGGAGGTCCTCCTTCGCTTACTCAACATGGAGCGGGTGACGTTTCATGGAGAGTTCCATCATGTTGACGGGATCGAACTGGACGTCATTCATGGCCGGCGCGAACCACGCAACGTCCCAATCATGATCGGCGCTACCGGGGAAAAGATGATGGAGCTCACCGGCGAGATCGCCGATGGCGTCGTGCTGAACTACTGCGTCCCGCCTGAGTACAACGACCGCGCGCTGGAGAGCCTGCAGGTGGGAGTTGAAAAAGCCGGCCGGCGGTTCGAGGATCTTGATCGCCCCCAGTTGGTTGTCTGCTCGGTGGATGAAGACGAAGACAGTGCGCTTGACACGAGCCGTGGCCTCCTGACCCAGTACATTGCCCAACAGCCGCACATTGCCAAGGCGAGCGAAGTTTCGCAGGATGTCGTGGATGGAATCCAATCCATCCTCGGCTGGCCAGCAACCCATGAACAGATTGAGAAAGCCAAGCACCTGGTCCCGGACGAGCTCGTAACGCGGATTACCGCCTCCGGAACACCCGAGCAGGCCAAGGCGAAAGTCCAGGAGTATATCGAGCATGGTGCCACTTGTCCGATCCTCTACCCGGTGGGCGGGGATGTGCGCCTTTTGATCGATACCTTCAGCCCGCTGAAATTAGCAGGAGACGCAGCCTTATGATGCTCAAGGAGCCAAGATGAGCCGCCCCGTCGATGATCGGAATGGCAGAAAACAACCGAACTCCCGTAATTGCTTTGTCTGCGGGCTGGAGAACCCTTTTGGCTTGGGCCTGACGTTTCACGAAGTGGCTTCGGGGGAAGTGGTATCGGAAATTAACCTGCCTGAACATTTCGAAGGATACCCGGGCGTTGTGCACGGTGGGATCATTGCCTCTATGCTGGATGAGATCGTCGGCCGGGCAGCGATGTGTGGCGACCACGATCATTTTTACCTGACCGCCAAGCTCGAGGTTCGCTACCGCAAGTCGGTCCCCAGCAAGACACCTCTTCTGCTGCGGGGTGTGGTGCGCAAGGAGCGGGGCAGGATGAAAGTCGCGCATGGCGAGCTTGTGCTCCCAGATGGGACGATCGCAGCCGAGGCCGAAGGTTTGCTCGCCGAGTATAAGGAAGTTGGAGGTAATTCTGACCAACTAGAAGCACTGGGCTGGAAGGTATACCCCGATGAACAAGCCGACTGACCTGAATGGGAGTCGATCCAGATGAGATATCTCCGACCCAAAACGATTGAGGAAGCTGTATCGCTGCTCGAAGAGGGTGTCCCTATGGGGGGAGGCACGACGCTCACGCCAGACCGGGCCAACGTAGAGGCGGTGATCGACCTGCGCGAGTTAGCTCTGGATCAGTTCAGCATCCTTGATAACACGGTGACGCTGGGTGCGACCCTCCCGCTGCAGGCCATCCTCGAGAACGCCGGTCGACTCCCACCGGCACTCATCGAAAGCATTCGCCACGAAGCAGCCTGGAACATGCGCAACGCAGCTACCCTGGCGGGCACGCTGGTGGCTGCAGATGGACGCTCACCCTTATTGACGACCCTGACCGCCCTCGGTGGTGTCGTCAAACTGGAACCAGGTTCGCGCGAGACGGCCCTGCACGAGTTCTTGAGCTCGCGGGCAGCAGCGGGCCCGCGCTACTTGATCACTGGGTTCGAGGTCCAGCTTCCGTCTGGTCTAGCCTACGCCCAGGTTGCGCGGACGCCCATGGACCGGCCGATCGTATGTGCCAGTGCTGCAGTGACACAGGACGGGACGATTAGGCTGGCGCTGGGTGGTTTTGGCCCCCATCCATTGCGCCTGTTTGAGGCTGAGACCAGGCTGAACGAGAACCAAAACCTGGCCGAAGCGAAGAGCGCGGCAGAAGCAGCATTCAAGGATGCCGGCGACGCATTCGCCAGCGCGACCTATCGTTCATATATTGCCGGCGTACTGGTTGAGCGGGTGGTTAGAGAGGTGCGAGCATGACGCTGATCGCGATTCGATTGAACGGCGAACCGGTTGAGGTTGAGGTCGAACCACGGGCTACCCTACTTCAGACGCTGCGTGACGAATTTGGCCTCTTCAGCGTGAAGCATGGCTGCGAGACCGGCGAATGTGGGGCTTGCACGGTCCTCTTGAATGGACGACCGGTGAACAGCTGCGTGATGCTTGCGGTCCAGGCGGATGGGAAATCCGTCGAAACCGTGGAAGGTATGGGCGAACAGCCCCATCCTGGATGGAAGGCCAGCGCAGGGCTACACCCGCTGCAGCAGGCGTTTGTTGAAACGGGTGCGATTCAATGCGGCTACTGCACCCCAGCCATGATCCTGGCCGCAAGCTCTCTCCTGGAGCATGAACCCGATCCCACCGAGGATCAGGTGCGCGAGGCGCTCTCGGGGATTCTCTGCAGGTGTACTGGCTATTTGAAGCCGGTTCAAGCCATCCTGCGCGCAGCAGCAGTCATGCGTGGAGAGACGGTCGATCCGATCGAGGGACGGCTTCCTGCGCCACCAGGCCTATTTTCTCCGACCGCGCCGGAGGAACGAGCTGCAGAAGAGCATATTGCGGGTGGAGGCACGCTCCAGGTCGCGGTGATGCCGAAAATCAAAATTGCCCCTGATTCACGTGCCCGGACCGTGATCGGGCACCCCGAACCGAAAGTTGACGCCATCAAGCTTGTTCAGGGGAAACCTGCCTTTACGGCTGATATCGAGATGCGCGGGATGCTCATCGCCAAAGTGCTTCACAGCCCGTACGCACACGCCCGCATCAAGCGCATCGACGCTTCCCGGGCCCGGGCGCTGCCCGGTGTGGCCGCAGTGCTCACCTGGGAGGATATCCCACGCGTGGTTTACTCCACAGCAGGACAGTCGGATCCGATCCCGGGACCACTCGATACCTTTTCGCTAGATAACAAGGTGCGCTTTGTGGGAGATCGTGTTGCCTTTGTCGCTGCCGAGAACGAGACCATCGCCGAACAGGCATTGTCCTTGATCGAGGTGGAGTACGAGCAACTGCCGATCATCCTCGATCCCGAGCGTGCCATGTCGCCGGATGCCGTCCGCATCCATGATGAGGCCGAATTCGTCAACTTTGTGGATTCTGACCCGGACCGGAATCTGGCGGCCGAGATCCGCATCGATATCGGTGATGTCGAGCAAGGTTTCAAGCAGGCGGACCAGATCTTTGAGTCGACTTATCATGTCCCAAAGGTGCAGCAAGCTCACATCGAACCGCACGTGGTGGTTACGTATTGGGATGAGGACGACCGCCTTGTCATCCGGACGAGCACCCAGGTCCCATTTCACGTCCGCCGCATCCTGGCGCCGGTTTTGAATCTGCCTGAAAAGCGAATTCGCGTGATCAAGCCGCGCATCGGGGGTGGTTTTGGTGGAAAACAGGAGGTCTTGATCGAGGATGTCGCCGCCCACCTGACGATCGCCACTGGACGGCCGGTTCGCCACGAGTATTCCCGCGCCGAAGAATTCTTTGCCTCCCGCTCGCGGCATCCGATGAAGTTGACAATGAAGACCGGGGTCAAAAAGGACGGAACGATCACGGCCAACGAGATGCACGTGTTGAGCGACACCGGCGCTTATGGCTGCCACGCCCTGACGGTGACCGGGAACACCGGTCACAAGGCGATGGCGCTCTACGTCGGCGATGGGCCGTTTCGAGAGGCGCCGAACATCCGCTTCTACGCTGACGTGGTGTACACCAACACACCACCCTCCGGCGCTTATCGTGGCTATGGCGTGCCCCAGGGCTACTGGCCGGTTGAAAGGCATATGGAGCGCATAGCCCGTGCCCTTGAACTGGATCCGATCGCGTTCCGGCTTAAGAACACACTCCGGTCGGGTGAAGTGCACCCGTTCAGCACAGCGTGGTCCGAAGGTCGTGAGCCAGTCCCGGAAACAATCCAGACCAACGGATTGGAGGACTGTGTCAAGGCCGGCATGCAGGCGATTGAATGGAAGAGCAAGTACCCGAGCCAGGCCTGGCATGAGGTCCCTAGTGCGCCCCACCTGCGGCGTGGGATCGGTGTGGCGATGGTCATGCAGGGCACAGCCATTCCCTACCTCGATATGGGCGGGGCGAGCATCAAAATCAATGACGACGGCTCCTTCAACCTGCTTGTCGGCGCGACCGATCTTGGTACAGGTTCGGATACCGTGCTCGCCCAGCAAGCAGCCGAGGTGCTGGGGGTACGCGTTGAGGATGTCATTACCTATTCCTCCGACACTGATTTCACACCGTTCGATAAAGGGGCCTATGCCTCCAGCACAACCTACATCTCCGGCGCGGCTGTCGTGCGGGCTGCCCGGGACGTGGCGTCTCAGATCCAGCGCCGGGCGGGGAAGATGCTTTCCACGGATGCGGATCCAGTTAAAACCGAGGAAATCGAGCTGCGCGACCGGCGTGCCTGGTCGTCCGATGGTCGCTCCGTCACCCTGAGGGAAGTCGCGCTGAACGCCCTCCATCATGAGGATCAAGAGCAGATCATGGGAGTAGGTTCATATGTCTCACCAGTATCCCCGCCCCCATTTGCAGCCCAGTTCGCTGAGGTCACGGTAGACATTGAGACAGGCCAGGTTGTCGTCGATCGCCTGGTAATGGCCGTCGATGCCGGCGTGATCGTCAACCCGCTCACGGCTTCGGGTCAGGTTGAGGGAGGCATGACACAGGCGCTTGGCTATGCCGTCTGTGAAGAGATGCTCTATGATGATGCAGGCTGGGCGCGAGAAGTTGATTTCAGCGCGTATCATATCTTCGCCGCGCACGAGATGCCGGAACTGGAGACGATCTTCATCGAGACGGTTGAGCCGTCCCATCCATTTGGGGTAAAGGCTGTAGCCGAGATCCCAATGGACGGGGTCGCACCTGCGGTTGGCAACGCTGTGCTGGATGCTTGCGGAGCCGATGTACTGGTCGCCCCCGTTACACCCGAACGGGTCTGGGAAGCTTTAAGGCAGGCGGGATGAACATTGTTCGAAAGGAGCATGGCCGCCGGGGATGAGTGAGGTGGGCGTGATCTACGTCGTTGGGCACGTAAACCCGGATACGGATGCCATCGCCTCGGCGATGGGGTATGCCTGGTTCCGGAATGAACAAGGCGAGGATGAAGTTGTACCGATCCGCGCCGGTCCGATCAACGAGCAAACCGCCTGGGTGCTCCGCCGCCTCGGATTGGATGCCCCCGAGCTCCTGGCGGATGCCTCTCCGCATTTTGAGGCCGTCAGCCGGCCCTTCGACAGCGTAACGCCTAACAGGCCTCTAAGCGAAGCGTGGGCAATCGCCAGCCGGACCGGGACGGTGGCTCCTGTTGTAGAGGCGGACGGACAGCCTTTCGGTTTGATCACGGGTTTCAGCCTTTTCCGATCCCTTAGCCAGTTGCTTGGCTCACATCCGGAACGGCAAAAGATGTCGCTCGCAGAGGTGTTTGAGCTTCCCAGCGGGGACGCTGCCGACACCGATGTTCCGCGTTTCAAGGCACACTCGCGTATTCGTGATGCACTGCCGCGCATCCTGCGCGGGGAAAGGAACGACTTCCTCGTCGTGGGTGAAGACGGACGATATCTGGGGGTCTGCAGCCAACGCGACCTGCTCAACCCACCGCGGATGAAGCTCATCCTCGTGGACCACAATGAGGTAGGCCAATCCGTGGGTTCGCTGGACGAGGCTGATCTGCTTGAGGTGCTGGACCACCATCGTTTGAGCAATCCGCCCACCCGGCTGCCGATCCGCTTCCGGGTCGATCCTGTCGGAAGTACGAGCACGCTAGTCTCGGAAAGAATCGAGGATGATGGCATGCGTGCACCTCCCGAACTGGCAGGGTTGTTGCTGGCCGGCGTACTCTCCGATACATTGCTCCTGACCTCTCCGACCACAACTGCGCGAGATCACCGTGCCGCGGACCGCCTCGCCCGCTGGGCCTTCGTTGGGGGCTCTCCACTCGAAAGCGAGAGCATCGAATCCTTCGGTAAAGCAATCCTCGAGGTAGGAGCCGGATTGCGGACACGCGAACCGGAGAGCATCGTCAATAGCGATCTGAAAATATATGATTCGGAGGGGTATCGTTTCGGGATCGCCCAGGTCGAGGTCACCGATCTGCTCGAGCTCGAAGATAAGCTGACGGACCTGGATGAGGCCTTGGGAGCGCTGCTCAAGCAGAAGAACCTCGATTTCTCGATGCTCATGGTCACCGACATCGTGGATAGCTCAAGCCGTATTCTCTTGAAAGATGCGCCACCCGAACTGGCCGAACTCCCCTACAAGAGGCTCTCCAGCGACATGCTCGAAGCGCGGGGTGTGGTCTCACGCAAGAAGCAGCTGCTCCCGGCCGTCCTGGCCTTGTTAGAGGGGTGATGAGCATCTACCGCAAGCTGGCCAAGATCGAGCAAAAAGGCGGCAGCGCCGTCCTTGTGACGGTGATCCGTGTCCAGGGGTCGGTGCCGAGACACACGGGAAGCAAGATGATCGTATTCCCGGATGGCCGCATCGAAGGCACCATCGGGGGTGGTCAATTTGAGGCTGAGGTGATTCGGGCTGCCCTCGAATCACTACGTGATGGTCAGCCCCGGCGACTGACATATGAATTCCGGGATCCGGAGCGGGGTGACGTTGGCGTGTGCGGTGGCGAGATGGAGGTGTTCGTGGAACCTTTACAAGTGGGGAAGACGATCCTGGTGGTTGGAGCAGGCCATGTTGGCAAGGCTGTAGCGCACCTGGCCGGATGGCTTGGGTTCAGGGTCATCGTGAGCGATGATCGGCCGGACTTCGCCAGCAGCGACAACATCCCCTCCGCCGACGGTTACCTCAACTGCCCGATGTCCGAAATTCCGGGGCAGTTTGAGATCACGGAGAACACGTTCATCGTATTAACGACACGCGGCGTGACCGTCGATGTTGAAGGCCTGCCGGGGTTGCTCGAGTCGGACGCAGCCTATCTGGGGGTGATTGGTTCACGCCGCCGCTGGGAGACTACCTTTGAGACTTTGCGTGAGCAGGGTGTGGAGGAAGCGAGTCTGGCACGCGTACATTCGCCGACCGGTTTAGAATTGAATGCCGAGACACCGGAAGAGATCGCCGTGAGCATCATGGCCGAGATCATCATGATCACGCACAGCGGGAGCGGCGAGCGCATGGCGCACCAACCCAACAACCCGATGAAAGGGAACTGAGCCTCAGGATGTGGACACATTACTACACGCCAAGTGAACTCGATGAAGCCGTGATGCTGCTTGCCGAGCATGGATCGAAAGCCCGCATCGTGGCCGGCGCAACGGATTTAATCCTCGAGCTTGAGCGCGGCCAGCGCCCGCAGGTCGAAATCCTGATCGATATCACGCGCATCCCCGGACTGTCCGAAATCCGGCAGGATGAAGATGGTTGGGTGCACCTGGGGCCACTGGTGACGCACAATCACTGTGCAGGTTCTCGCTTACTTCAGGAACGCGCGTTTGCTCTCGCCAGAGCGTGCTGGGAAGTCGGGGCGCCGCAGATCCGCAACCGGGGCACGATCGCCGGTAACCTGGTCACGGCTTCCCCGGCGAATGATTCGATTAGCCCCCTGATGGCGCTCGGGGCTCAGCTCGAGTTAACCTCGAGCACCGGCCAACGGCTTGTCGATCTGGCATCTTTCTATACCGGGGTGCGCACGACGGTGCTCGAGCCCGGGGAACTGATCAGCGATATTCGCTTCCATCTGCCAGAGAAATCAGCCCGCTCAACCTTCTTCAAACTTGGCTTGCGGAGAGCGCAGGCGATCTCGGTTGTCAATGTGTCCATCATTCTTGATTTCGAAGGTGGGCGGGTCTTGAAGGCGGCCATCACGCTCGGTTCCGTCGCACCCGTCATTATTCATGCGCAGCAGGCTGAATCCTTCCTGGCAGGGAAAGTACTTTCGGAGGAGACAATCGATGCAGCCGCTGTGCTGACGGCTGGAGAGGCGAGCCCGATTGACGACTTGAGGGGTTCCGCCGGGTACCGACGGGAGATGGTTCGTCAGGGGACGCGCAGGGCGCTGCGGCAGCTGGCAGGCGGGAACGAGCGCGAAGGTTTCCCCGTCGACCCGGTCATGCTCTGGGGCCCTGGCCCATATCGTAATGACGTTCCGCGGCTGCAATCCTTCGAGCACCATGCCGGGACGCCGATTGAGACAACGATTAATGGCGTTCCCTACCGCTTCGAACAGGGTTTTGATTCCACCCTGCTTCGACTGCTCCGTGAGCAGGCTGGCTTGATTGGTACGAAAGAAGGCTGCGCAGAAGGGGAGTGCGGTGCCTGCACCGTCTTCCTGGATGGGGTAGCTGTCATGGCTTGTATGGTACCTGCCCCGCGCGCTCACCTGGCGCAGATCGTAACGGTCGAGGGTTTGGCTAGCGGGGAAGAGTTGCACCCGATCCAGCGCGGTTTCGTTGAAGAGGGCGCGGTGCAGTGCGGGTACTGCACCCCGGGTTTCCTGATGTCAGCCGCGAAGTTGTTGGAAGAACGGCCTGATCCGGATCTGAATATGATCCAGCAGGCGTTAACGGGAAACCTGTGCCGGTGTACGGGGTACTATAAGATCGTGGCTGCGGTCGAGCGAGCAGCGCAGCTCGCACAACGTTGAGGTCCAGGAACGCCATAAATGCGAATGGATCATCCGTGTAAGAGGCGTGACGGCTTAGTGTGTATTTCGTAGCGCGGGGAGGCCGAGATGGGCAGATCTACTTATCGTTTCCGTAAGTTGGACGAGGAGCGCGAAGAGCGCGAACGCATCCCTCCCATGCTGAGGGGATTGGGCTGCCTGATTATTTCGTTCTTCATGTTCCTGGGATATTGGTTCACCGGCTGGTTCCTGCGTGCAAACGCCGTCAACGGATGGATCTACCTGCCGCGCGGCGTTCTGGCCCCCAACTTCCCTTCGTTTCTGAACTCCCTTGAAAGCTGGTTTGACCAGGGAGTGCTTGTGCGTGTGGTTGTGGGGATCCTCTTTATGCTCGCCGCCTATGGGCTGATGGCATTTATCTATGCCATTCTTTTCCCGATCAAGCTTCGCGATATCGACGCACCGACCCCGCGTAGGCGCCGGCGGAAGGAAAAGCGCCGAAAGGCATAAGCATGGATCGTAGAGTGCCACGGACAGGATCCGAAGAAGTCGAACTTTACATGCGGACGTATTACTCGCTCCTGCGATCGACCGCCGACGTGCGCGTGCGATCACTGGAAGAGGTGCATGCCAACATGGGCTCGAGCCTGCATCCGGATGCCCGCTCGAGTATCCCGGACATGTCGGCTCTGATCTACTGCTCGCTGCGCTTGCCAGCCTGCATCGTCAAGGTCAACTGCGTAGTCCTGGGCCAGAGCCAGGAGGTGTTTCTCGAGAAGGGTATCGGGGATATGGAGGCGTGGACACCGGCCGTGGCCAAGGCCAGGCGCCGGCGCTGCTTCTTTGATGGAACCGAGACCATGGCTTGCTATGTTGCCAGCCGCTCTGACATCGACGACATCGTCCCGCTGCTCACAGCCTTCCAGATCGAATGGAACAAGCTCAACCGTCTGCTCCAGGGTGAACAGGTGGGGACTTTCCTTAAAACACCGGTGGAGAGCGAAGAAGGTCTGGCTGTATTCGCACGCGGGATCGGGGTCGATGTCGAGGACCTGCTGCGTTTGCGTGACGTCTGGGGTGATGATTTCTGGGAGATGCTGCGGGCGATTTCCCGTGAGCGTAAGAACCTGCGCATCCGGCTGCTTTCCGGAACGCTGCGTGATTATCGCCGGGCGACCCAGCTGTGGTGGGATCGCGTGGAGCAGCACAAGCCCGATCTGCAGGGAAGGCCGGTTTACTTCGTTTCAAGCAATGCCCACAGCATGATCAATCTATTAACCGGATTCGCACTTCGGCACGAACCCGAACTAGTGCAGTTCCTCGAGCAGCCCGATTGCAGCGAACTCCGGGAAGAATGGACCGATATTGAGGCGAAACAGGTCCCTTCAAGCCGGGAGAACTTCCTGTACTACGTCCTGAAGAAATATGTACGGACCCCAGAGGGGAAGGCGCTGGGGGAGAAGCGCGCACAAGCTGAACGCGAAATTGGGGTAATACGCGTGCAGAGCGAGCATGGGTTCGACGTCGAGGTCCAGGTCGCCGAAATAAACTCGATCCGCCCGGGTTGGATCGACCCACGCTTGCAGCGTACGGATCTAGACCGGGTGCGTGAATCAAATGCGCTCATTGTGAATATCGATTACCCGCTCGGGAACGGCGCATATCTCATCCTCTCCTACCTCGCTACTCGGTTTGGAGAGCTACGTGGGGTCTACATCATGGGGAAGGCAGCCACCCTGAATGGGGTCATTGGGGACGTGATGATCCCCTCGGTTGTGCATGACGAACATTCTCAAAATACGTACCTCTTTGAGAATGCCTTCAGCGCCGGTGAACTGCGTGATGATCTAGTCTACGGGACGGTGATGGACAACCAGAAGGGCGTAAGTGTGCGTGGGACGTTCCTGCAGACACCGCGTTATATGGATGTTTTCTATCGCGAAGGCTATACCGACATCGAAATGGAGGCTGGTCCGTATCTTTCGGCAGTATATGAGACCTCCCGGCCGAAGCGCTATCCCCAGGATGAAATCGTTAACCTGTATGGATTACCATTCGACCTGGGACTGCTGCATTACGCCTCGGATACCCCACTGGGGAAGGGACGCAACCTGGGCGCGGGCGCGCTCTCCTACTTCGGCATGGATCCAGCCTATGCCACCAGCATCTCGGTCCTACGCCGGATCTTTGATCTGGAGCTCAAGCGCCTGGACAACCCGGAAATTGAGCGGCCTCGTTAGCGCTACCTGCACGTCGAGCTAATGGAAGAAGGAGTCATTGATGGCATCGGTTGGTACATCTCTCGATCGTCTCGATGCAATCGGCAAGGTGCGTGGTGAAGCCCTTTACCCGGGGGATCTGAACCGGCCGAACCAGACCCATATGAAGATCGTGTTTGCTGGTCGTCCGCACGCCCGCATCCGGCACCTCAATGTAGCAAAGGCTGAAGCGACATCCGGTGTGCTCATGGTGCTCACGGCGAAGGATGTCCCAAACAACGAGTACGGTTTGATCATGCCCGACCAGCCTGTTCTCTGCGGACCGGGTTCAGCCAAACCCTACGCCGACCACGTCAGATTCGTGGGGGATCAGATCGCGGTCGTGGTAGCCGAGACGGAGGCCATTGCTAGCCAGGCAGCCAGACAGATCGATGTCGAATTCGAGGACCTGCCGGTCGTCCTCGACCCGCTTAAGGCGATGCAGGAAACGAGTGTCCTGGTTCACCCCGATCGAGAGAGCAACATTTTCAGCCACAATCGCATCCGCAGGGGCGACATCGAAGCTGGCTTCGAAGCGGCTGACGTTATCGTGGAATGTGAATACCGTACGCCTGCCCAGGAGCATGCCTACCTGCAGCCGGAAGCAGGCATGGCATACATCGATGAGCAGGGCCGGGTAACGGTGGAAGTCGCTGGACAGTGGACACATGAAGATCAGGAGCAGATCGCGCATGCGCTCGGTTTACCCAGGGACAAGGTGCGGGTCATCTATCCTGCAATCGGTGGCGCCTTCGGCGGACGTGAAGACATGTCGGTCCAGATCGTACTTGGGCTGGCCGCGCTGCTTCTGAAGGAGAAAGGCACACCCCGGCCAGTGAAAATCATCTGGTCCAGGGCTGAATCCATCTTTGGTCATCACAAGCGTCATCCGTTTGTG